>JANWJA010000112.1 GCA_025449615.1 Methyloceanibacter sp. | reverse complement strand
TTCATTCACCTGTCCGCCGCCGATCAGCTTCGCGGCACGCTCGACAAGCATTTCGCCGGACAACCCGGTCTAGTGCTGCTCGAGGTCGACGCCAATCGTCTCGGCGATGGATTGAAATGGGAGCCCTCGCGCGGAGGCTCTCTCTTCCCGCATCTTTATGCGTCGCTCGACCTTGCCGCCGTCATCTCCGTGATGAAATTGGAGGTGGACGACGACGGCTCGCACCTCTTGCCCGTCGAGGTGAGCGCATGAACGGGCTGTTCGACGTGGCACAAGCCTTCTTGCAGGCGCTCGATCCGGAGCGCGCGCATGAGCTTGCTGTTCGGAGCCTTGAGCTCGGCATCTATCCCCGATCTGGCCCCGACGATCCTCGTCTGGCGCAAGATCTATGGGGTTTGCATTTTCCCAACCCGATCGGCATGGCGGCGGGCTTCGACAAGGATGCGTGCGTTCCGGCTGCTTTGCTCGCGGCAGGTTTCGGCTTTGTCGAAGTGGGCACGCTGACGCCGCACCCGCAATCGGGGAATCCGCGCCCGCGCATTTTCCGCTCGAGCGCCGACGGCGCCATCATCAATCGGCTGGGCTTCAACAGCGAGGGCCACGATTCGGCGCTCGCCAAACTCTGGAACAGGCCGCAAGGCATCATCGGCATCAATCTCGGTGCCAACCGCGACAGCAAGGACCGCGCAGGCGACTATGTGCGCGGCATTGAGTGCCTCACCAGCATCGCCTCCTATTTCACTGTCAATATCTCCTCGCCCAATACGCCGGGCTTGCGCGACCTGCAGGCGCCTGAGGCGCTCGACGCTTTGCTGCAACGCGCACGCGCCGCGCTGAGATCCGTTGCGGTGGAAGGGAAATCGCCGCCGCTCCTCGTCAAGCTCGCGCCGGACCTCGCCGACGATGACCTTCCCGAAATTGTTCGCGTCATTGTCGCCAACAAGATCGATGGCATCATCGTGTCGAATACGACGCTTGCTCGCGATGGACTGAAGAATGCCGCATTCGCGCGGGAGGCCGGTGGCCTTTCGGGGCGCCCGCTCTTTGCCCGTTCGACCCGCATGCTTGCACATGTCTACCAGCTCGCGGAGGGGAAGCTTCCTCTCATTGGCGTCGGCGGTATTTCGTCAGGCGAGGACGCGCTCGCCAAGATCGAGGCCGGGGCGTCGTTGCTCCAGCTCTATACCGGACTCGTGTTCGAGGGCCTTGGCCTGGTCGGCCGCATCAAGCGGAGCTTGCTCGACGCAATCGAGCGCGCCAAGCTCGACAATCTCTCGCCGCTGATCGGTCGACGCGCTAGTGAATGGGCGGAGCGGCCATGACAATCACCATTTACCACAATCCGCGTTGCACCAAATCGCGCGAGACGCTTGCGCTGCTGAAACAGCACGGCATCGAGCCTCGGATCATTGAGTATCTGAAGGCGACGCCGAGCGCTCTGGAACTCAAGGGCATTGCGCGGAAGCTCGGACTCAAGCCGCGCGATATCGTCCGCGACACCGAAACCCGCTATGCCGAGCTTGGCCTGAAAGACCGGAAAGTCAGTGACGACGAACTGCTCGCGCTGATCTCGGCCAATCCGATCCTGCTGCAGCGGCCAATCGTTGTGAACGGCAACAAGGCGGCGATAGGACGCCCGCCGGAAAATGTGCTTTCTATCCTCTAGGCGCCGCGATTACGCGAATTGGCGTCGGCCACGTCGTCGCTTGTGCCGCGGCCCAACAGCTTGAAGACCCGCGCGATCAGCCAGACCGGGAACACGATCACCGCGCCGAGCAGGAAATAACGCAACGCCTTCTCGACGGCGGCAAAGCCCATGTCATAGATTCGCTCGAAAAGCCGGCGGATGCTGTCGATAATGTCGAACGGGCTGAAGCCGAGCGCGGCCAAGAGAACGCCCACAATAAGGGATAGGACCACGAGGCGGATCAGGACCAACGCCGGATTCCCGCCAAATATGCGTTCCATGTCTAGGTCTCCCTTATTTGTCGGGCGCGAATCCCGGATCGACCCTCTGGAGCAGAATTGGTGAAGCAGGCGGCGAAGGTCAAGCGGCAGTTGGAGGCGGAAGGCGAAGGCCGCCCGGGACCGGTGCTTGTCCCGCCTCTGCCCGAGCCCTTTGCCTCCTGGTTCGCGCGTCGTGGTTGGAGCCCGCATGCGCACCAATTGCAGCTACTCAAGCTCGCCGAGGACCGTCGCGATACGTTGCTGATCGCGCCGACCGGCGCCGGCAAGACGCTGGCCGGCTTCTTGCCGAGCCTGGTCGATCTTGCCGCGCGTCATCGGACCAAGCCTGCGCGGTCCATTCACACCCTTTATGTCTCGCCGCTGAAGGCGCTCGCGGTCGATATCGCGCGGAACCTCTCCGATCCCGTCGCCGAGATGAAACTCCCCATCACGCTCGAGACTCGCACCGGCGACACGCCGCCCTCACGGCGCGCACATCAGCGCCAATTGCCCCCAGACATTTTGCTGACCACGCCGGAGCAGATCGCGCTGATGCTGTCTCATCCTGATGCTGCGCATTTATTCGGGTCGCTCCGCATGGTGGTGCTGGACGAATTGCACGCGCTCGCCTCGAGCAAGCGTGGCGATCTGCTTAGCCTCGATCTGGCGCGGCTCCGCACCCTCTCGCCCGAGCTGACCGCGATCGGTCTTTCGGCGACGGTCGCGCGGCCGTCCGAGCTCGCCGCCTATCTTGTCTCCCAACAAGGCATCGAGACCACGCGCTTCGCCGAAGTAGTGGTTGCTTCCGCCGGCGCCAAGCCGGACATCACCATCCTTGACTCTGAAGCCGAGCTGCCTTGGGCCGGTCACTCCGCCCGTTACGCGCTTCCAGAAATCTACCAGGCGATCAAATCGCATCGCCTGTCGCTGATGTTCGTCAACACCCGCTCGCAAGCCGAGATGCTGTTCCACGCGCTGTGGCGCATGAACGACGACAATCTCCCCATCGCGCTGCATCACGGCTCGCTCGATGTCGGTCAGCGCCGCAAAGTCGAAGCCGCCATGGTCGCCGGCAAGCTCCGCGCCGTGGTCTGCACCTCGACGCTCGATCTTGGCATCGACTGGGGCGATGTCGATCTCGTCATCAATGTCGGCGCGCCGAAAGGCGCGAGCCGCTTGGCGCAACGTATCGGCCGCGCCAACCACAGACTCGATGAACCTTCCAAGGCGCTGCTCGTCCCCGCCAATCGCTTCGAGGTGATCGAGTGCCAGGCCGCGCTCGAAGCGGCGGAAGTCGGCGCGCAAGACACGCCGCCCTCGCGTCCGGGCGCGCTCGATGTGCTGGCCCAGCACGTGCTCGGCATGGCTTGCAGCGGACCCTTCTCAGCCGATGAGCTGTTCCGGGAGGTGACGAGTGCCGCACCCTACCAGGGGTTAACTCGCCACGTCTTTGATAAGATTGTACAATTTGTCGCGACCGGCGGCTATGCGCTTGCGAGCTACGATCGCTACGCCAAGCTGAAGCCAACCCCGGACGGCAAGCTTCGTTTGAGCCATCCGAGGCTCGCACGGCAATATCGTCTGAATGTCGGCACCATCGTCGAGGCGCCGATGCTGAAGGTGCGGCTCGCGCGCGGCCGCGGCGGCGAGCTGAAGCCGAAAAGCGTTCTCGTCGCGGGCCGCGTTCTCGGCGAGGTCGAGGAATGGTTCATCGAGCAGCTCGTGCCAGGCGACAGCTTCATCTTCGCAGGCGAAGTGCTCCGCTTCGAGGGCTTGCGCGAGATGGACGCCATCGTCACCCGCGCCAATTCCACTGAGCCGAAGATCCCGACCTATGACGGCGGCAAGTTTCCGCTCTCGACTTATCTTGCCTCCCGCGTGCGCGATCTGTTGGCTGTCGAAGACGCCTGGTCGCGTCTCCCGGCGCAAGTCTCCGATTGGCTCCGCCTTCAGGCCGAAATCTCCGTCGTTCCCGAAGCCAATGAGATGCTGGTTGAGACCTTCCCGCGCGGACAACGCTTCTATCTCGTCTGCTATCCTTTCGAGGGACGGCTCGCGCATCAAAGCCTCGGCATGTTGCTGACGCGGAGACTTGAGCGTGCTCACGCGCGGCCCCTCGGCTTCGTCGCCAATGAATATGCGCTCGCCGTTTGGGGACTCGGCGATATGGGCGCCATGATTGAAAACGGTCGACTCGATCTCGCCAAATTATTCGACAAGGATATGCTCGGCGACGATCTCGACGCCTGGCTCGCCGAGTCGAGCCTGATGAAGCGTTCGTTCAGAGTCTGCGCCACCATCTCCGGCCTGATCGAGCGCCGTCATCCTGGCCAAGAGAAGACGGGACGGCAGATGACCGTCTCCTCCGATCTCATCTACGACGTGCTTCGCCAGCACGAGCCTGACCATATTCTCCTCCAGGCTGCATGGGCCGATGCCGCTACCGGGATGCTCGACGTCGGCAGGCTAGGGGGTTTCTTGCAGCGCATTGTGGGTCGAATCAGGCATATTCGGCTGGAGCACGTTTCGCCGCTGGCGGTCCCGGTCATGCTGGAGATCGGCCGTGAAAGCATCCCCGGCGAGGCGAGGGAAAGCCTGCTCCGCGAGACGGTGGAGGAGTTGCTGGCGGAGGTCATGCAGCATGCTGCGCGCAAACATTAATACCGGTACGGGTATGCCCGAGCTCCCTTCGGTCATTCTGCTCGCTCATCATGCGCTGAAGCCGCTCGCGGCCGGCGCCATCTACTGGGAAGCAGAGCAGACGCTGATCGTGGCCGATCTGCATCTCGAAAAGGGCGCAGCCTATGCTGCGAGGGGCAAGATGCTGCCGCCTTACGATAGCCGCACTACGCTTCGTGGGCTTGCCGCTCTGATCATGAACCTGGCGCCGTCCCGAATCGTGGCGCTTGGCGATAGTTTCCATACTAGCGAGGTTGCCACCCGACTCGGGATGGAAGACCGTGACGAGATTGCGCGCTTACAAGAGGGCCGAGAATGGTTCTGGATCACCGGCAACCACGACCCGGAATTGCCGCTGAGCATTGGCGGCATTGTCTGTGCCGCGCTCACCATCGCCGGCATCACGCTGCGTCATGAGCCGTCGCCTGACGCTGCGACGCCCGAGATCGCCGGCCACCTCCATCCAGCCGCGCGCATCGCGCGACGCGGTGAGGTGGTGAGGCGGAAATGCTTCGCCACCGACGGAAGGCGCATCGTGATGCCCGCTTTCGGCGCCTATACTGGCGGCCTCAACGTGCTTGATGAAGCGTTCACCGGGCTCTTTACCCGGCCGAGGCTCGAAGCCTGGATGATGGGCCGCTCCACCGTCTATCCGGTGCTGGCGCGCTCTCTGCTGCCCGACTGATCTCGCTCTAATCCCGCCGCCCGAAGATGGCCCAAGTGATCAGCCCGGCGACCACCGCGATCACCACGGCGATCAGCCCATAGATAAAGGGATAGCGGAAGGCGAGCAGATAGACGATGCGCTCGAAGCCGACTTTATGCACTTGCAGCGTGCTGTCGTCTTGGCTCAGCAGCTTGCCATCGCGGAACAGATAAACTTGTGTCGTATAGGTCCCGATCGGGACACTGACCGGCAGGTCCACGCTGCCCCTGAACAGACTTCGCCCAATGAAGCTGATCGCATCGTCGGACTCCAAAAAGAGGCCGCGATCCTCTTTTAGCCGGATCAGACTTGAGCGAAACCGCGCTCTGTTCACCTCGTCGGTCGGCTCGGCGCCCAAATCGAGCTCCGCAAAACCAACTCCCAGTTTTTTCAGCGTCGCCTCCGGTGCAATGGCCCGAAGCGGCCGCGATGCCAGCACGGCGTAGAAACTGGGTGCGGACTGGAACACTTCCGACGGTCCGTTGACCCACAGCCCTATCGTGCGTTCTTTCCGCCGCATCACCACCGGTTCGTCGGGACCGCGTACCACCATGATCACATCGTATTGCGTTTCGTCGATGGCCGGCACGCTGGTGAAATCGATGGCGCCGAACAGCACGATCTCGATCCCGGTGAAATTGGATTGGATCGCGATCTCCCGGGTGGAGATATCCGACTGCACCTGCTCTTGCGCCGGGGGATCGTCGGCACATGCGACGCCAATTGTCGCGAGCCAAAATGCCATGATCGCGGGAGCGCGCTTCATAGCTTGGTCCCCAGCGGCGTGAGGCTGTAGAGGTCATCCGGCGGTAGCACGAGATCGAACAAGATCCGGATAGCGACTGCGAGCACGATGAGTGCAAGCATGAGCCTGAGTTGCTCGCCCTTCAATTTCTGTCCGGCCTGCGCGCCGAAATGCCCTCCAACCACGCCGCCGGCAATCAGCAGCACCGCGAGCACAAGATCGAGCGTGTGGTTGAACGTGGCGTGCAGCAGCGTGACGATCGCCGTGATGAAGATGATCTGAAACAGCGAAGTTCCGATCACGATATTGGTCGGCATCCTTAGCAGATAGATCAGCGCCGGCACCATGACGAAGCCGCCGCCGACGCCGAGAAACGACGCCAGGAATCCGACCAGAGCGCCGATCAGGAGCGGCGGGATGGCGCTGATATAGAGACGCGAGCGCGGGAAGCGCATCTTGAACGGCAGCCCGTGAATCCAATTATGTTGGCCGGGCTTGCGCGGCCGGGCCGGGACCCCGGCTCTTGCTCTCTGAATGGCGCGAATGCTTTCCGCGAGCATCAGGCCGCCGATCAGCCCGAGAAAGGCGACATAGGACAGCGAGATCATCAAGTCGGCTTGCCCCGCCTCCCGCAGCGCCCCAACGAGCCACACGCCGACGACCGCGCCCGCCAAGCCGCCAATGATCAGCACCGCGCCCATTTTGAGATCGATGTTGTCGCGGCGCCATTGCACCAGCGCGCCGGAGACCGAGGACGCGACAATTTGGTTGGCGCAAGTCGTCACTGCGATCGCCGGTGGGATGCCGGAGAACATTAAAAGTGGCGTCAGCAGGAAGCCGCCGCCGACGCCGAACATGCCTGAGAGAAAGCCGACTGCGGCTCCAAGACCCAGCATCACCAGCAGGTTGACGGAGATTTCGGCGATGGGCAGGTAGACTTGGAGCATTGGCTGGGATGAGGCCTTTGCGAATTTTTGATTCTACCCAAACTGTTCGCGCGCGAGCGGCCTGTCAACCCGAAGCCAGGTCTTAGGACCTCGATGCCGCAGACCGGAAACGACAGAAGCCAGAATTGAGATTCTGGCTTCCGGTTCGCTTCGATCTTGTGCTGACTTACGTCAGCTGGTGAGACGTTCGAGCTTGGTCACGAGAGGTATGCTGACCTCGCCGGTCTCGTCCAACCCGTTGCGCTGCTGAAATTTCTTGATGGCATCGCGGGTGCGATCGCCAAGATTGCCGTCTGGGGCTCCGACGTCATAGCCGAGCTTGTTCAGGAGACCTTGCGTGCGGCTGACCAACTCTCTGTTGGGGCTGTTGGCTTCGGCATGCCAGGTCGGTTGCTCGGTGACATCGTTCGCCTCCGCATTGACGGCGGCGGGCTTCCACGCCGCGACCGTCTTGTCGGCAACCGCCACAATCTGCGCAGGCATCTGCAATTTGACGAGGTCGCGATGCTTCACGGCTTCGGCATCGCCAGTGGCCGCGGCAAGCGCGAACCATTTATAGGCTTCCATCAGATTCTTGCGGGTGCCGAGCCCGTGCTCGGTGAGAATGCCGAGATTGTACTGACTGTCGGCAAGACCACGCTCGGCGGCTTCCGCAAACCACCGCGACGCCAGCACATAGTTCGGCCTCTCGTCCGTGCTTCCACTCACAGCCACGGCGAGATTGTGCATGGCCTTGACGTTGCCGAGCTCAGCGGCGCGGGCATACCAGTCGCGCGCCTTGACGTGATCCTTGGCAACGCCTTCGCCGCGCTCATAGAGCACGCCGAGGCGGTATTGCGCCGGCGCAAGCCCGGCCTTCGCCGCAAGAGTGAACCAGGCCGCGGCCTGGACGGCATCGCGAGCAACGCCTTCGCCTTGCGCATAGCGATAGCCGACAGTGTATTGCGCTTTCGCATCGCCATTCGCCGCCGCCGTGCGAAGCGCCAACGACCCGACGCCCTCAGGCGGCATCGGAATGTTGGTCTGGACTGCTTGAGCGCCGTCCTTCGGCAATGCCGGGACATCCTGCGGCTCCACGATCGTGACAGTGACGCCCGGCGCCAACACAGCGCCGTCATCTGTCTTTAACGAAGCCCGCTGCACCAACGGCGCTATCTCAGGATTGGCACTGCCGGTGCGCACCGGTGCGGTCTTGGCGATCTCAGTCGTGGCAGGCTCGGTGTT
>JANWJA010000111.1 GCA_025449615.1 Methyloceanibacter sp. | reverse complement strand
TTTCTCTTTGGCTACCTTCTCCAATTCCACTCTTAAGCGTGAACTGAAGGCTCCATCGAACACACGAATTTCTTCGGCATTGGCTTTGGCCGCAATCTCTCGGGCCCGTTCAATGGTTCGAACCGGTTTATCCTGCTCAAGGCCGGTGTATGTATCGTCCCTGACAGAAGTGGCGCATGAAGCCGAGCTTGAATTCCGCCGTAACGACCGGAGGCCGAAGCGTTGCGCGAGGAGCTCGCGAAGATGGTTACGAACTTGGCTCGAACCATGAAAACCGAGAAAGAGTTGGCGACGGACCCTCGTCATTCCGGCGAAAGCCGGAATCCAGCATAAGACTCGCTGGCTCTTCTATGCCTGTTTATTTTTCACTGGATACCGGCTTTCGCCGGTATGACGGAGCCCTTGCTCGCAACGGCCCAGGCGACTATGTTCCGGCCACAAAAGGTGATCGATGCAAATCGTTAGCGAGCAAACATTGGCGAAAACCGGCGCTTCCGCGCCTGTCGCCGCTCGCGCATGCCTCACCCTGAAACTCCTCCTTAGTCGCCCCTGAGCACCTAAGCTCTTGGCTTAAGCCGAGGCGGGCGTTCAGGGGATCGCAAGACAAATCCAAGACAATTCAACAGGCTTACCCGTCATGCTAGACTGGGAGCCAAGGATTTAAGGACGAGATCGATGGATTCCGACACGAAACAAAAGACCGCGCGCTCCGAAAAGGACCGGGTCGTCATCTTCGACACCACCTTGCGTGACGGCGAGCAATGCCCCGGCGCCACCATGACCTTCAACGAGAAGCTCGAGGTGGCCGAGTTGCTCGATGAGATGGGCGTCGACATCATCGAGGCGGGCTTCCCGATCGCGAGCCAGGGCGATTTCGATAGCGTGCAGGAGATCTCCCGCCGCGCCCAGAATTCGGTGATCTGCGGGCTGGCGCGTGCACAAGCTAAGGACATCGATTTGTGCGCGGAGGCGATCAAGCCCGCCAAGCGCGGCCGCATCCATACTTTCATCGGCACCTCGCCGCTCCATCGGAAATATCAGATGGGCATTGACGAGGCGGAGGTGCTGGAGCGGGTGACGGCCTCGGTGACGCGCGCGCGGAACTATACCGACAATGTCGAATGGTCGGCGATGGATGCCACCCGCACCGAAGCCGATTTCCTCTGTGCCTGCGTCGAGGCCGCGATCGAGGCCGGCGCCGGCACCGTCAACATTCCCGATACGGTGGGCTACGCCACGCCGGACGAGTTCGCGTCCCTGATCCGCATGATCTTGGAACGGGTTCCGGGCGCGGATTCCATTATCTTCTCCACCCATTGCCATAACGATCTGGGCTTGGCCGTCGCCAATTCGCTGTCCGGTGTCATTGCCGGCGCGCGCCAGGTCGAATGTGCGGTGAACGGGCTCGGCGAGCGGGCAGGGAACGCAGCACTTGAAGAGATCGTGATGGCGATCCGGACCCGGTCCGACGCCATGCCGTTCTGGACCGGCATCGATACCACCATGCTGACAAGGGCCTCGAAGCTCGTTTCACGTGTGACGGCCTTCCCGGTTCAATACAACAAGGCCATCGTCGGCCGGAACGCCTTTGCCCATGAAAGCGGCATCCACCAGGACGGCGTGCTGAAACACGCCGAGACCTTCGAGATCATGACGCCGGAGAGCGTTGGCTTGAAGGAGAGCTCGCTCGTCATGGGCAAGCATTCGGGGCGCCATGCCTTCAGGGAGAAGTTGAAGGAGTTGGGCTACGAGCTTGGCGACAATGCGTTTGAGGATGCGTTCGTGCGCTTCAAGGCTTTGGCGGATTTGAAGAAGCATGTCTATGACGAGGATATCGAGGCGCTGGTCGATCAGGAGATTGCGTCTGCCCATGACCGCATCAAAGTGGTGGCGCTGACCGTGATCGCCGGCACCGGCGGTCCACAAAAGGCGACCATAACGCTCGATGTCGACGGCAAGCAGGCAACCCATGAGTCGACCGGGGACGGACCGGTGGATGCCATCTTCAAGGCGATCAAGGCCATCGTGCCCCATGACGCGAGGCTCCCGCTCTACCAGGTGAGCGCGGTCACCGAAGGCACCGATGCCCAAGCCGAAGTGAGTGTGCGCCTCGAGGCCGATGGCAAGACCGTGACGGGCAGGGGCTCCGACACCGACACCATGGTGGCCTCGGCCCGCGCCTATGTCAGCGCCTTGAACAAGCTCTTGGCCCGCGAGGGACGGAGGAAGCCCGAGACCATGCTCGCATCTTGAGGACTTATCCTCGGGTCTTCAGAGCCATGTTAGCTTTGCCGCATGTTTCGAGCGCATGCGACTTGGTCTTCCCACTCCCACGCCGAAAGCGGAGGCGCCGTGCTGCAGGGGTGACCGTCGGTCGGAAGTAGAACCACAAATGAGAAGGGCGCTTCCGGATGGAAGCGCCCTTATTTTCTTGCTTCACGCGAAGCTGGCGTTACCGGTTCTGGCAGGCCGGCGCGTCGGGGTGCTTCTTGCACTTCTCGGCCTTGTCGCCGCCGCCGCCACCTTGGCCGCCTTCCGCTTGCTTGCCACCTTGACCTTGACCGCCTCCTCCGCCGCCGCCTTGGCCCGGACCTTTGCGCTTGCCCGGTCCGCCGGGTCCATTGTCGCCGCCTTGGATGTTGGCTTGTCCGCCGCCACCTTGGCCTGGACCTTTGCGCTTGGCTGGTCCGCCGGGTCCGTTGTCGCCGCCTTTATTGTTGGCTTCTCCGCCGCCACCCTGGCCCTTCATTTTACCCTCGCCGCCGCCTCCTTGATCTTTTGCGGCTGTGCCCTGATCGGCAGTAGCGCCATTAGCAGGACTCTCGATCGGAGCCTTGGTCTTGGAGCTGGGCATGCCGGAAGCACCGACTGCCGAATTCTGGCCGCCACCAGCCCCAGGGGTCAAGTCGGCTTTGCCAGCACCCTCGCGCTTGTCGGCGTTCGCTTGGTTGCGGTCTTTGTCATTCTTGTTGGCCGCCTTGTTGTCGGCTTTGCCGCCGCCACCCTGACCACCGCCTTGCTTGCCACGGTCCGCGTCGCGGTCATTCGCATTGCCACCTTGGCCGGCTTTGCCCTGACCGCCTTGGGCGTCACCCTTGGCTTCGTTCTGTTTGTTGTCGTTCTTGCGCGCGTCGTTGTCGCCGCCGCCATTCCGCTTCGGCTTGAACCCGTCTGGCCCAACCTCACGCGAAATCGGCACGACCTTAGCCGCGCTCTGGCCCGCGCCCTTTGGCGCGTCGCCCTTGAGCGTAGTCCTGAGCTGAGTCTTCTTGATTTTGATCTCTTTCGGCGAACTCGCAAAGCGCCTCGGATCTTTGCGCGGCTGCTCGCCTTTGACCAGGTTCGGCGCGAACACGTTGATGCCGCCGCCTTGCCGTTTGCCGTTCTTGTAGATGACGGTCTTGTTGGTGATAGTGGTCACCTTGACGATCTTCTTCACCACGATCGGCCGGTTCACGAATTTGACCACGCGCTCGCGCGGAATGCCGAAATTGAACACGACACCCGTGCGATAGACCGGCCGGTAGACGTTGGTTGCGCCGATAAAGGCGATGTTCAGGTCGGCCACCGGCAACGCATAATGGTAGATCATGCGCGAGGTCATGTAGCGCGGCTGCACGAACACCCAAGATTCCGCAACCGGCGGATCGTAATCGACCGGCGCGCCATAGGCGTAACCGCCTCCACCGGGGCCGATCGGCGCCCAGCCGGTGTAGTTGTCGCTATAGCGCCAGTTCACCCAAGCCGGCGCCCAGGTGTCGCCGGGAACCCAGAACCAGCCATAGTCTGGGTCATAGCCCCAGCGGCCATAGTGGTAGACCGCCCAGGCGAACGGCTCGTAGGAATCCCAGTACCAGCCATATTCGTCGGTATAGACCCAGTGACCGACCGTGTAGGGACGCCAGTCCTCGCGCACGTTGCCCGGCAACCAGACATAGCCGAAGCGCGGATGCCAAACCCACTGACCGTAGGCGTCGAGCGCGTCGTAAAAATAATCAACATCGATGGTTTGCTGTGCCGCGGCGGGGCCGCCGAGATTAGTCACGCCTCCTGGAAGCCGGGGCACTGACAGCGCGGCAGCTAAAGCCGCAACCGCGACGAACATTGTTAGCAAACGTCTATAGGTCATCTTGCCCTCCGAATGGCATTTACCGGGCCCCGGCTCTGAACCCCGGAATCATGGTCTAGCCGTATTTGGAGTTTGCGGCCAAACGCTGGCAACCCATCGCATTATTGCAAAGTTGTAATGAAGCCACTTTTATCGTTCGTCACGCATTCTTTAGTAACCAACCGTTGCCGAGCACGAAGTTTTGACGCAACATGACTCATCCAGCGGCGGCGTTCAGTGGCTCTTCCAAAGCGAGCCAGTTTGGGGCGGCGGAATGTTTTCGCGCGTAATGGGCTTTGTCTCCACGGACATGGCCATCGACCTCGGCACGGCGAATACGCTCATCTATGTGCCGGGCAGGGGCATTGTTGTTGACGAGCCTTCTGTCGTTGCCATTGCCCAACGCGAAAACGGCCGCGAGGTCATCGCTGTTGGCCAAGAAGCGAAGTCGATGCTCGGCCGCACGCCGGATTCGATTGAAATCGTCCAGCCGATGCGTGACGGCGTCATTGCCGACTTTGCCGCCGCGGAGGAAATGATCAAGCATTTCATCCGCCGAGCCCAAGGGCGTAGGCGCTTTGGCAGTCCGCGCATTATGATCTGCGTTCCCGCCAGCGCCACGCCGGTCGAGCGCCGCGCCGTCTATGAAGCTGCCCTCGTCGCCGGCGCGCGCCGCGTCTACGTCATCGAGGAGCCGGTCGCGGCCGCACTCGGCGCCAACCTTCCGATTTCGGAACCGCGCGGATCGATGATCGTAGATATCGGCGGCGGCACCACCGACATCGCCGTGCTCTCGCTCGGCGGCGTGATCTATTCAAACTCGCTTCGCACCGCCGGTCACGCCATGGACGAGGCGATCATCGACTATATCCGCACGAGGCATCGCCTTCTCATCGGTAGAGCCAGCGCCGAGTCGATCAAGAAAGAGGCGGGAACCGCGATCAACAAAGTTAACGGGACGCATGTCGCTGTCCACATCAAGGGACGCGACTTGCAGCGCGGCTTCCCCACCGAGATCAAACTGCAAACGCACGACATTGCCGAAGCCCTGAGCCCGCCGCTGCAATTGATCATTGACGGGATCCAGCGCGCGCTAAACGATATTCCGCCCGAGCTTGCCGGCGACATCTGCGAGTCGGGCGTCTATCTCACCGGCGGCGGTGCGCTGCTCGACCGTTTGGATGCGCGGCTTTCCAATGAAACCGGAATCAAATTCAAGATCGCGGAGGATCCGCTGCGCTGCGTCGTGCGCGGCAGCGGCATCGCGCTCGAAAGGCTCGATACGTTGGGAGAACTCTTGATCGAGCCATGATCGAGAGCAGGCATAAGAAGGGCATCGCGTGCTTGTCGCGCGAGCGAAGCGGGGAAGCGGAACGCCATCGGTAACGTTTCGCCTAAGGATTGATGCGTCGAGTGCGAAACTATTTCGGTCGGAGCCGATCCCCGGCGTCTCGGGATCGTGGCCAGCTGTTCGTTTTCGGCCTCTATTTTCTCTGCGTTGTTCTTCTGGTTCTCAGTCGCATCAATCATAGCGTCATCCTCGAGGCGCGCGACCGTCTCGCCGATCTCGCTGCGCCGTTCTTCAGCGCCGCCTCGGCGCCCGTGTCCGAGCTTCGCCACGGTATTGGCCGGGCTCGCGACTACACCGCGATGTTCGGCGAGCTCGATCGGCTGAAAGCCGAGAACGAAGGCCTGAAGACTTGGGAATGGCGCGCCAAGCAGCTCGAGCGCAAAGTCGGTCAATTGCAGGCGTTGCTACACGTGGTCGAAAGCACCGGCCTCAATTATGTCAGCGGCAAAGTCATCGCCGATGCCCGCGGACCCTTCACGCGAAGTGTGCTGATCAATCTCGGTCGCGATCAAGGCATGCGGGTCGGCTACGCCGTGCTGAGCGGAGAGGGGCTGGCCGGGCGTATTGTCGATGCCGGTGGAGCCTTGTCGCGGGTCCTCCTGCTCAACGACCTCAACAGCCGCATCCCGGTTCTGGTCGGACCTGCCGGCGCGCGGGCGCTGGTTTCCGGCGACAATAGCGCCGAGTTGAGACTGGAGTTCGTTGCCGACGGCGCTTCGCTCTATGGCGGCGATGAGGTCTACACCTCGGGCAGCGATGGCGTGCTGCCTCGCGGCTTGCGCGTCGGCATCGTGACGGGTGGGGCGGGCGCCTTCAAAGTACGGCCCCATGTCGAGTTCAGCAGTCTCGACGCGGTGAGCGTGCTGTTCTTCGATTCACCGGCACTTGTGAGCGTCGATCCTCCCCGCGCGATTTCACCAAAGCCTTTATCCGCTGTGCCGACGGCTCTCAATACGGACGCGGA
>JANWJA010000110.1 GCA_025449615.1 Methyloceanibacter sp. | reverse complement strand
TTCGTAAATGCTCGAGACATCGAGAGCTTGGATCACGGCTTCGGGCCGCACATTGCAGAACAGCGCGATCTTGCGCCGCTCGTCCCGCGGCAACTCGCGGTCTGTGCGGCAGAGCAGAACGTCGGGCTGAATCCCGATAGAGCGCAGCTCCTTCACCGAATGCTGCGTGGGCTTTGTCTTGAGCTCGCCTGCGCTCGGGATAAACGGAACGAGGGTCAGATGGATGAAGGCGGTGGATCCTCGCGGTAACTCGTTGCCGAGCTGGCGGATGGCCTCGAAGAAGGGAAGCCCCTCGATGTCGCCGACCGTGCCGCCAATTTCGCACAGCACGAAATCGATGCCGTCGTTGCCGCTCGTGATGAAATTCTTGATGGCGTCGGTGACGTGCGGGATCACCTGCACAGTGGAACCGAGATAGTCCCCTCGCCGCTCGTGGGCGATGATCTGCTGATAGATGCGGCCCGTGGTGATGTTGTCGGCTTGGCTCGCGGGACGTCCGGTGAATCGCTCATAATGTCCGAGGTCGAGATCGGTTTCGGCGCCGTCGTCAGTGACGAAGACCTCGCCGTGCTGATAAGGGCTCATGGTCCCCGGATCGACATTGAGATAGGGATCGAGCTTCCGCAAACGCACTGAATAGCCACGCGCCTGTAGCAGCGCGCCGAGTGCGGCCGAAGCGAGCCCCTTGCCGAGAGAGGAAACCACGCCGCCGGTAATGAAGACGTACCGCGTCATGGGCCTTGAACATATACCGAAACACTTTCGATTCGTAGCCGAAACCTTCGGCGGCTACTGGGGACTGTGGATGGGCGTTAATAGCGCCGCTATTGCGGGGGTGCAGGCGGTGCGGCCGGGGCTGCAGGCGGACCCGAGGGCACGCTGGGCGGGCTTACCGGAAGCTGGAGGCCAGGAAGGCTGCTATCGCTAGGCCCACCAGCAGGCGTCAGCACCGACTTGGCGGGGCCGGTATGGCTCGCCAACAGGGTCAACGTCAGACTGGTTGCAAAAAACATCGCCGCAAGCACAGCCGTGGTCTTGGTTAAGGCATTGCCGGCAGAGCGGCCGGTCATGAATCCGCCACCACCGCCAATGCCGAGCGCGCCGCCTTCGGAACGCTGCAATAAAATCGTGCCAACCAGGGCGGCAGCAACCATCATATGGATAACCAGCAGAACGGCGTTCATCTCGTAGCCTTCGGTTTCGAAGGCGCCGTCTTATCCGAATCAGCCAGGGCTTGGCTAGCATTGGTTTGGGTGTCGGTCGAAGGCGTCGTGGGCTTGCGATCCGGCAGAGGCACCACGGCTGGCGGCGTGACCCTGGCCTTGGTCATGCCGCCGCCGCGGCAACGAAACTCGATCTGCTCTTCGATGGCGAGGAAATTGCGCACGCGGTCGATCTCCGGCTCGCTGAGATGGTTCTTGACCCAATCAGGCCCCTGATCGAGTGCGGCTTGCATGTCACGATTGAGCAGTTGCTTGCGTTGGCTCTGGAGGTTGGCGCAACTCTCTTTGTCGAGCGGCTCGGCGAGACAGGCTGCCGAGACCAGCATCGTGGCCCCGCAAATCAGGCCAACGCCAATAGAGTTCGCCAACGACATCGAGTCCCCGCGTCAGTTCCCCGCGCCAGAATGACGAAGATTGGCGATCTTGCCAACACTCTCGCGCGAAAACCCCCTATCCCCTACGCCCGATTCTTCAGGCGTAAGCCGATCTAATAGCGAAGAAATCCTTCGCCGTCAGGCTTGCTCCGCCGACCAGTGCGCCGTTCACGTTGGCGATTGCCACAATTGAGGCAGCATTTGCCGGCTTCACCGAGCCGCCATAAAGGATCCGGACTTGCGCACTCTCCGTCTCGCCCAGGCGCTCAGCCAGGCCTTTGCGGATGAACCCATGGACCTCGGCGATGTCCGCATCGCTCGGGGTCAGCCCTGAGCCGATGGCCCAGACAGGCTCATAGGCAATGACGGTGTTAGCCGCGCTGGCGCCCGTCGGCAACGATGCCTGGAGCTGAGATGCCACGATTTCGAGCGTGCGTCCCGCCCGTCGCTCAGCCTCGGTCTCGCCGATGCAAATAATGGAGGTGAGGCCCGCCCGATGCGCGGCTTTGGCCTTGGCTGCGACGAGCTCGCTGGTCTCGCCATGCTCGGCGCGGCGCTCGGAATGTCCGACAATCACACAGGCAGCGCCTGCGTCGGCGAGCATCTCGGCGGAGATATCGCCAGTATGGGCACCGGACGCTGCGACGTTACAGTCCTGGGCCCCGAGAGCGATACCGCTATCGCGCAAAAGCTCGCGGGCGAGGAAAAGCAGGGTTACGGGAGGGCACACCAGCACGTCAGCGCCTTCTACCGGGCTTGCTTGCAGCCGATCGATGAGCGATCCGAGCTCGTCCAAAGAGGCCCCGGTGCCGTTCATTTTCCAGTTTCCGGCCACTAACGGCCTCGGTGCCTTCACCTTGCCCCCCTCGTGCTAGCTACCTATGATGCGCCGCCCCGCGGTCATGGCCCAAGATTGGGCTGCCGGCGCGGGGTTTGCAATTGGTGAAACGGAAGGTCAATCGCGTGGCACTCGACACATTACGTAAAGGAGCAGGCCGAATGTTCGGCATGATCCTGATGGGACTGTTGGTTTTCAGCTTCGCGATTTGGGGAATTGCGGACATCTTCCGCGGCTATGGACGTCAGTCTCTGATCAGGGTCGGCGACATCGAGATCCATTTGCAGGATTACTCGCGCGCGGAGCATGAGGCCATGCGCGCGATGAGCGCGGACGCGGGCCGCAACCTCTCGAAGCAAGAGGCCATGAAGATGGGTCTCGAGAATCGAGTCCTGGAGCGGTTGATCGGGGGTGCCGCGGTCGACAATCACGCGCAAGATCTCGGTCTCGGCATGTCGCAGGACGCTGTGCTCGAGCAGATCAAGAAGGACCCGACCTTTCAGGATCCCACCGGGAATTTCAGTCCGCTCGCGCTCGCATCGATCTTGCGATCGCTCAATATGAGCGAGCAAGGCTATATCTCCGAGCAGCGTGAGCGCGATCTGCGCCGTCAGCTGATCGGCACGGTTGGCGATACCGCTCCCGCACCGCAAATCTTGCTCGACGCCTTGGTGCGGTACAACGATGAGCAGCGCACGCTGCGCTACGTTCTGGTGCCGCTCAGCGCCGCCGGTACTGCGAAAGAGCCGACCGAAGAAGAGTTGAAGGCGTTCTACGACAACCATCACGCCAAGTTCACGCTCCCTGAATATCGGAAGATTGGCGTTATGGCGGTGACGCCGGAGACCGTGAAGGATCAAGTCACGATCACCGATGACGACCTCAAGGCTGCGTTTGAAGAAGAGAAAGACAAACTCGGCAAGCCGGAAAAGCGCCATGTGCAGCAGATTACTTTCCCCGACCAAGCCGCCGCGGAGGCTGCGGCTCAGAGGATTCAGTCCGGCACCGATTTCGCCGCGATTGCCAAAGAGCAAGGGTTGAGCGATGCGGATTTCGATCTCGGTACGCTGACACGCAATGAAATGGCTGATGCGACCATCGCCGACGAAGCGTTCAAGCTCGATAAGGACAAAGTCAGCGCCCCTGTCACCGGCAAACTTGGCAAAGTCGTTTTACTCCGCGTCACCGAGATCGAGCCGGGCGAAGTCGTGACCTTCGAGCAGGCGAAGCCCAATCTCGAGAAGGGGGTTCTCAAAGATCGCGCCGAGCGTCTGATCCTCGACCTTCGCGACAAGATCGAGGACGAACGCGCCTCCGGCTCCAAGCTTTCGGAGGTCGCCGACAAGCTCAAGCTCACCTATCAGACCGTCGAGGCCGTCGACCGCAAAGGCCAGGCACCGGATGGTTCCGCCATCACGCTGCCGGCGGAGACCGAGCTTTTGGAGGCTGCCTTTGCCACGGACACTGGCGTTGAAAACGATCCGATCGAGCCTAAGGATTTGGGTATCATCTGGTACGAGGTGCTTGGGGAGACCCCGGAGCAGCTCAAGCCGTTCGATCAGGTGAAAGACGAAGTGACCAAGGCCTGGGGTGAGGACGAGGCACGGAATCGCCTGGCGAAGTACTCGCAAGAGCTGGTCACGTCCTTAAACGGCGGCAAGACGCTCGATGATCTCGCTAAAGAGCTGAACACCGAGATCTTGACGACAGAGCCTCTGAAGCGTGCCGACCTCTCGGTCAACATCATGCCCGCGACAATGACGCAGGCCTATTTGCTGCCCAAGGGCGGCTTTGGGACGGCGGCATCCGGCAGCGACGACAAGCGCGTCGTATTCCAAGTCGATACCATCTTGCCGCCCAAAGAGCTCGAGGCGCCTGCCGCAAGCGCTATCAAACGCCAACTCGATGTTCTCGTCAGCGACGACATCATCGGCGAATATTTTTCGGCGCTCGAGAAGCGCTATGGCGTCAGCGTCAACGAGGCAGCGCTGAACAAGCTCGCGGGCGGCGAAGAACAACAATGAGGCAAAGGCCGGCCGCAGCGATGACACCACAGCCCGAGCCTGCTGGAGCGGCTGCCGTCGAGCCTGATTTTTCCGACTTTGCGCGTCGTTACGACGAGGGCAAGCCGCAAGTGGTGTGGACGCGGCTGGTCGCGGATCTGGAGACGCCCGTCTCGGCCATGCTGAAGCTCGCATCCGACCGGCCGAACAGTTTTCTTCTGGAGTCGGTGGAAGGCGGCGCCACGCGCGGGCGCTATTCCATCATCGGTTGCGAGCCCGACGTGATCTGGAGGGCGAACGGCGCCAAGGCCGAAGTTAACCGCGCGCCGCAGTCTGACGCCGAGGCCTTTGCCCCCTCGCCTCTGCCGCCGTTGCATTCGCTTCGCGCACTGCTCGCGGAATCGGCGATCGAGTTGCCGGCAGCATTGCCGCCGATGTCGGCCGGCATCTTCGGTTATATGGGCTACGACACAGTGCGGTTGATCGAGGATCTGCCCTCGACCAAACCGGATCCGCTCGGACTCCCGGACAGCATCCTGGTGCGGCCGACGCTCGTCGTCATTTTCGACACGGTGAAGGACGAGATGACGGTGGTGACACCGGTCAGGCCTGCCCCCGGCGTCTCGGCCAAGGCTGCCTATGCTCGTGCTGCGGATCGCCTCAACATCGTGCTGGAACGTCTCGATCAGCCTCTGCCGCATGGCGCTGATCACGATCTCAGTGCCGCGCATCCCGAGCCTCGTAGCGCGACCAAGCCCGACGCCTTCATGGCGAAAGTGATCAAGGCGAAGGACTACATCGCGGCGGGTGATATTTTCCAGGTGGTGCTCAGTCAGCGCTTCGAGGCGCCGTTCACGCTGCCATCCTTCGCGCTTTACCGTGCGCTGCGGCGGGTCAATCCCTCGCCCTACCTTTATTATCTGAATTTCGGCGGGTTCGCCGTGGTTGGGTCGAGCCCCGAGATTCTGGTCAGGGTCCGCGACGGCGGCGTCACCATCCGCCCCATCGCCGGTACGCGTCCGCGTGGGAGCACGCCGGAGGAAGACAAGTCGCTCGCGCATGAGCTGCTGGCCGATGCCAAGGAGCGCGCCGAGCATCTGATGCTGCTCGATCTTGGGCGGAATGACGTGGGGCGCGTGGCCGAGATTGGCAGCGTGCACGTCACCGACAGCTTCTTCCTCGAATATTATAGCCAGGTGATGCATATCGTCTCCAATGTGGAGGGGCGGCTCGATTCGCGAAGCGACGCGATCGATGCATTGATGGCTGGTTTTCCTGCCGGCACCGTGTCCGGCGCGCCGAAGGTTCGCGCCATGGAGATCATCGATGAGTTGGAAGACGAACGGCGCGGTCTCTACGCGGGCTGCGTGGGATATTTCTCCGCAAATGGCGATATGGATTCCTGCATCGTGCTGAGAACGTCGGTGTTGAAGGACGGCAAGATGTATGTGCAGGCCGGCGCCGGCATCGTCGCCGACTCCGTGCCGGAGCGCGAGCAAGCCGAATGCGTGAACAAAGCGTGCGCTCTGTTCAAGGCCGCGGAAGAAGCGGTGCGCTTCGCCGCCCGCGCCAAACAAGGCCAGTGAGCTCATGCTCACGCTCAGTCTTCTCCGCCACGCCAAATCGAGCTGGATTAGCCCATCGCTTCCAGATCAGGACCGGCCGCTCAACGCGCGGGGCGTCGCCGATGCCCCGATCATGGGCCGAGCCATCGCGAAGCATGGCATCGATCCGAGCCTCGTGCTTTGCTCGTCGGCGCGGCGCACCCGCGACACGCTGGCGCTGGTCTTGCCGGAATTGAAGGTCGAGCCGCGGGTGATCTACGAGGACGCGCTCTATCATGTGAGTGCGAGCGAAATGCTGCGGATGTTGCGCGGCGTCAGCACGGACATAAGTTCCGTGATGCTGGTCGGCCATAATCCGGAGATCCATGCGTTAGCACTCGACCTGATTGGCAAGGGCCCGCAGACTGTGAAGATGCGCCTTTTGGAAAAGCTGCCGACGACAGGCTTCGTGGTCATCACCTTCCCGTTTCCGTCCTGGGGCGAGGTGACGGTGAATAGCGGCGAGCTAAAGCTGTTCCTCACGCCGAAAATCCTTGGCGGCGGCTGAAAAGCGCAGGTCTTTCGCCAAGCGGCGAGCTTGACGGGCCAACGGTCGCGGGCGTAACACCCCCTGATGCTGACGCTTATCGATAATTACGACAGCTTCACCTATAACCTCGTGCATTTCCTCGGGGAATTGGGCGCGACTGCGCGCGTCTACCGCAACGACAAAATCAGCGTCGATGGGGTGATTGCGGAGAAGCCGTCCGCCATCGTGCTGTCACCGGGGCCTTGCGATCCGGACCGGGCCGGCATCTGCCTCGACCTGATCAAACGTGCCGGACCAGAGGTGCCGATCTTGGGCGTCTGCCTCGGCCATCAGGCGATCGGACAAGTCTATGGCGGGCGAATCGTGCGCGCGCCGACGCTGATGCATGGCAAGCTTTCCAAGGTGCATCATACCGGCCAAGGCGTATTCGAGGGCATTGCGCAGGATTTCTCGGCGACGCGCTACCACTCGCTGATCATCGATCGGGCGAGCCTGCCGGAGGAGCTCGAGATCACGGCGACGACCAACGATGGCCTCATCATGGGCGTGCGGCATAAGAGCTACCCGGTGCACGGCGTACAATTCCATCCCGAGAGCATCGCCTCGGAGCATGGCCATCAACTGCTCGCCAATTTCCTCGACCTTGCCAGGGTCGACCGGCGCATCCGCGGGGCGGAAGCACGAGACGCAATCGGTGCCCTCTAACCCGATGGTGCAAGGCAGTGCTGCGATCGCGGATCTTCGCGGCGCCATCCGCAAAGTCGCGTCCGGCGAAACACTCAGTCAAGAGGAGGCAGCTGACGCTTTCACGCTGATGATGTCAGGTGCTGCGACCGAGGCACAGATCGGGTCCCTCCTGATGGGCATGCGGGTCCGTGGCGAGACCATCGATGAGATCGCAGGTGCTGCGCGCGCGATGCGTGCCAGGGCGGTCAAGGTCAAAGCGCCGAAGGGCGCCGTCGATACGTGCGGCACTGGCGGTGACGCCAAGGGCACCTTCAACATTTCGACTTGCGCGGCATTCGTGGTCGCCGGAGCCGGCGTTCCGGTCGCCAAGCATGGCAACAAATCGATCTCGTCGCGCTCAGGCTCGGCAGATGTGTTGAAGGCGCTTGGCGTCAATATCGAGTTGCCCCCCGACAGAATCGAGCGTTGCATCGAAACTTGTGGGCTCGGCTTCATGTTTGCGCCGGCGCATCACGCGGCGATGAGTCATGTGGCGAAAGCCCGCGCAGAGCTCGGCACGCGCACGATGTTCAATCTGCTTGGTCCTCTCGCCAACCCCGCGGAAACCAAATATCAGCTCGTCGGCGTGTTTGCCGAGGAATGGGTCGAGAAGATCGCGTGCGTGCTTGCACTCCTCGGCGTGGAGCGTGCCTGGGTCGTGCATGGCGACGATGGGCTCGATGAGCTGACCACGACCGGGATCAGCCATGTCGCGGTGCTGGACGCCGGCAGGGTCGCGACGTTCAAGATCTCGCCGCGGAATGCCGGGCTCGCGGAGGCGCGGCCAGCCGATCTCGTTGGCGGTGATGCGGTCGAGAATGCCGCTCATATTCGCGCTGTGTTGCAAGGAAACATTGGGCCGTTCCGGGATATCGTGCTCTTGAACGCCGCAGCCGCCCTCCTCGTCGCCGGCAAGGCTGAGTCGCTTCGCGACGGGGTGGCGAAAGCCAGTCAGTCGATCGAAAGCGGTAAGGCTATGGGCGTGCTGGAGGGGCTTATTCGCCTCAGCAATGATAAGGTCTGAGCCATGGCGGACGTGCTCGACAAGATCATGGCTTATAAGCGGAAAGAGGTGGAGGCCGCCAAGGCGGCTGTCGCCATTTCGGCGCTCCGCTTCCGTGCCGAAACGGCGTCGCCGGTGCGTCCTTTCGCGTGCGCGATGCGAAATAGCATTGAGGCATCTGGCTTGGCGTTGATCGCCGAGATCAAGAAGGCAAGCCCGTCCAAAGGCCTGATCCGCGCCGATTTCGATCCGCCCGCCTTAGCGCGCGCTTATGAAGCCGGAGGTGCTGCTTGTCTCTCGGTTCTCACCGACACGCCGTCGTTTCAGGGGCATCCCGATTATCTCGTGCAAGCCCGCGCAGCGACCAAGCTGCCAGTGCGGCGCAAGGACTTTATGCTCGACCCATACCAGGTGCTCGAAGCGCGGGCGATCGGCGCGGATTGCATTTTGATCATTCTCGCGGCTGTCGATGACGCGATGGCCCAAACTTTGACCGACGCAGCTGCCGAACTCGGCATGGACGTGCTCGCGGAGGTGCATGACGAGGCAGAGCTCGACCGCGCGCTTAAACTCGATACCGAACTGATCGGCATCAACAATCGCGACCTCAAGAGTTTCGTCACCAGTCTGGAAGTGACCGAGCGGCTTGCCCCGCGTGTTCCCGCCGATCGCATCGTGATCGGGGAGAGCGGCATCTTTACCCATGACGATGTGCTGAGGCTTGCCAAATCCGGCGTAAAGGCGTTCCTCGTCGGTGAAAGCCTGATGCGGCAAGCCGATGTCGCGGCCGCCACGCGTGCGCTACTCACGGGCGAACAGCTCAGCGAGGCAGCGCAATGAGCTCCCGCCTCAGCCATCTCAATGAGAAAGGCGAAGCCCGCATGGTCGATGTCGGCGATAAGCAAGTGACGACGCGCCGCGCGACCGCCGAGGGTTTTGTCGCCATGGCGCCGGCCACGCTTGATCTGATCCTCGAGGGCAAGGCCAAAAAGGGCGACGTGCTGGCGACGGCGCGGATCGCCGGCATCATGGCGGCGAAGCGGACGCATGAGCTGATCCCGCTCTGCCATCCCCTTCCCTTGACGCAAGTCACGGTCGATTTTGAGCCCTCACGCCACCCTTCCGGCATCCGCGTCGAAGCGATGGCGAAGGTCGAGGGCAAGACCGGCGTGGAGATGGAGGCGCTGACCGCGGTCTCGATTGCCTGCCTCACGCTCTACGATATGTGCAAGGCGGTCGACCGAGGCATGTCTTTCTCTGGCATACGGCTGGTCGAGAAGACCGGCGGCCGGTCTGGTGCGTTCAAGGCCGCGCCGTTTACCGGTAAGCGTTGATCTCCCATGGCTCTCCTCAGTGTCGCCGAAGCTCTGGCCCGCGTGACGCAAGGGCTCGTGCCGCTTGAGGCGGAGATGGTTGCGCTCAACGCGGCAAGCGGCCGGGTGCTCGCGGAGGATCTGGCGGCGACGCTGACCCAACCGCCCTTCGATGCATCTGCCATGGACGGATACGCGGTGCGCGGCGCCGACATCGCCAAGCTCCCAGCCACACTCAAACTGATCGGCGAGTCTCTCGCGGGGTGTGGCTTCGAGGGAAGCATGAAAGAGGGCGAGGCGGTCCGCATCTTCACCGGAGCGCCGGTGCCGAAGGGCGCCGACAGCATCGTCATCCAGGAGGACACCGAGCAGGACGGCGGCAAAGTGGTGGTGAAGGCCGGAGGCCCGGGCCGGCACATTCGTCCGCGCGGGCAAGATTTCAAGCAGGGCGACGTCTTGCTCTCCGCCAACGCGAAACTCAATGGCCGCTCACTGATGCTGGCCGCCGCCATGAACCATGCCGAGCTTCCGGTGTGCCGGAAGCCCAAGGTCGCGATCCTCGCAACCGGCGACGAAGTGGTGCCGCCGGGCTCGAAGCTTGCGCCAGATCAGATCGTCTCGTCGGTGCCTTATGGCGTGGCGGCGCTGGTCGAGGCGGAAGGCGGCGAAGCCATGAGCCTTGGCATCGCCAAGGACGATGTCGAGAGCCTGGTGACGCTGGCCCGCGCCGGCAGCGCGGCGGATATTCTCGTCACCATTGGCGGCGCCTCGGTTGGTGAGCGGGACCTCGTCGCTGGCGCGCTTCGTGGCGAAGGGCTCGAACTCGAATTCTGGAAGATCGCGATGCGGCCCGGCAAGCCCATGCTCTACGGGCGGATGGGACATCAGCGCGTGCTCGGGCTTCCGGGCAATCCCGTCTCGGCGATCATCTGCGCGCGCGTGTTCCTGGTGCCGATGCTGCGTTGCTTATTGGGTCTTGCCGCGGAGCAGCCGACACAGGACGCGGTGCTTGGGGAGGCGGTCGAGGCCAACGGCCCCAGGGAGCATTATATGCGGGCGGTCTCCGAATGGGCCGCGGCGGGCGAGCGCGTGGTCCGCCCCCTCGCCTCGCAAGACAGCTCGCTTGTGGCAGACCTCGCCAGAGCCGATTGTCTGATCGTGCGGTCTATCAATGCGCCAGCGGTCCCCAAGGGATCACCCGTCCAGATCCTGCTCCTCGACGACTAGAAATTAAGGCCTCGGCAACGCGAATCGCGGACACCCTTCGTCGGACGCAGGGGAGCGACGACATGTTGTGTCGTTAGTCCTTGCGGAACACAAACAGAACATGTAAACTGTTCATGATTTGTACAGGCTGGTAGGCGGCCCAAAGGGGACCTGATGCTCACTTCGAAGCAGAAAGAGCTTCTCATGTTCATTCATGAGCGGTTGAAGGAATCGGGCGTGCCGCCCTCCTTCGACGAGATGAAGGAGGCCTTGGACCTCAAGTCCAAGTCGGGCATCCACCGCCTCATTACCGCTCTCGAAGAGCGTGGCTTTGTCCGCAGGCTGCCGCACCGGGCGCGCGCCATGGAGATCGTGAAGCTGCCAGATTCCATCCCGCAAGGGGCCGCGTCGCGCTCCCGAGGCTTCTCCCCGAGCGTGATCGAAGGAAGCCTGGGCCGGGTGCCGCAATTGGCCGAAGGCGAGAGCATGCCGCAAAGCGTCAGTATCCCGGTAATGGGCCGCATCGCCGCCGGCGTTCCCATCGAGGCGATCCAGACCCGGCTTGCCACGATGGAAGTGCCGCCGGAGCTGCTCTCCAAGGGCGAGCATTACGCGCTCGAGGTCAAAGGCGATTCGATGATCGATGCCGGCATCCTCGAAGGCGACACTATCGTCGTCAAGAAATGCGACGACGCCAATAATGGCGATATCGTCGTGGCGCTGGTCGACGAAGAAGAGGCCACGCTGAAGCGCATTCGCCGCCGCGGCGACTCGATCGCGCTCGAAGCCGCTAATCCCGCCTATGAGACCCGCATCTTCGGTCCAGACCGGGTGCGCGTGCAGGGACGGCTCGTCGGCCTGATCCGGCGGTACTAAGTTTCCTCAAGGCTCGGCGCACTGGCAGCCAGAGGAACCAGCGGTCGGATTCACTCGTTAGGGCCCTGGAGGAAGCCGCAATCAGCCGCGCAAACCACCCGTCCGGCGAACGCGTATGGTTCTCGCCGTCTTGCCACGCATGCTTGCCCCGACGCGGCATGCTCGATACCGACCGACCGGCAGAGCGGAGGTGCTCCTCCCTGCCCTTACCCCCGTAAGACCCCTATGCTACATCAGCCGGCCTAGCTCTCTATCGATTCCGGCCTCATGACCAAACCCGTCATCACCCGCTTCGCGCCCTCGCCCACCGGCTACCTCCATATCGGTGGCGCGCGGACGGCGCTGTTCAATTGGCTCTATGCGCGTGCCAAGGGAGGCAAGATGCTGCTCCGCATCGAGGACACGGACCAAGCCCGATCGACCGAGGGCGCGATTCTCGCCATTCTCGACGGTTTGCGTTGGCTCGAGCTCGATTGGGATGGCGAGCCGGTTTATCAGCTCTCGCGCTCCGAGCGGCATCGCGAGGTCGCACTCGAGCTTCTCGCCAAAGGCAACGCCTACCGCTGCTATGCAAGCCCGGACGAGCTCACGGCGATGCGAGAGAGCGCCCGCGCCGAAGGACGCTCGCCCGGCTATGACGGCACGTGGCGGGATCGCGACCATAAGGACGCGCCTCCAGGGGTGCAGCCCGCGATCCGCTTCAAGGCGCCGCGCGACGGCGAGACGATCATCGACGACCAAGTGCAAGGACGCGTGACCTTCGCCAATAAGGATCTCGACGACCTCGTCATCCTCAGAAGCGACGGGACGCCGACCTACAATCTCTCCGTCGTGGTCGACGATCACGACATGGGCATCACCCATGTCATTCGCGGCGACGATCATCTGACCAACGCCGCGCGGCAGACGCAAATCTACAAGGCGATGGGTTGGAGCACGCCGATCTTCTCGCACGTGCCGCTGATCCACGGACCCGATGGCGCCAAGCTGTCGAAGCGGCATGGTGCGCTTGGGGTCGATGCGTATCGAGCCATGGGCTATTTGCCGGCGGCGTTGCGAAATTATCTCGTCAGGCTTGGTTGGAGTCATGGCGACGAAGAGATCATGTCGACCGAGCAGATGGTCGAGTGGTTCGATCTCGACGCGATCGGACGTTCCGCAGCGCGCTTCGATTTTGCCAAGCTCGAAAATCTGAACGGACATTATCTCCGCGACACTTCGGACCGGGAAATCGTCGAACGCCTGAAAGCGCTCGTCCCCGAGCTTCCCAATGGCGCGGAGCTCGCGAAGACGATCTTGCCTGATGGCTGGACAAAACTCGAACGGGCGATGCCTGGTTTGAAAGATCGCGCCAAGACCCTGGTCGAGTTGCTTGACGGCGCCGCCTATCTGTTTGCGAGGAGGCCGCTTCCGATCGACGACCAGGCGGCGAAGCTCCTCGACGCGCCCGGGCGTGCCACGCTCGCCGATTTGCTGCCGGCTTTGGAAGCAGTGGAACCCTGGCTGGCCGAAAGAGTTGAAGGCTGCGTCCGGGCTTTCGCGGAGGAGACAGGGAGGAAGCTCGGCAAAGTGGCGCAGCCACTTCGAGTCGCGCTCACGGGCAAAACCACCTCGCCAGGGATTTTCGACGTTCTGGAGGTGTTAGGCCGGGATGAATCAATTGAGCGAATCCGCGATCAGATTGCTTAACGAATCTGCTTAATATTTCGGCATGCATCGATGTTGCGCTGCGGTAGAATTGGCGCGAATATGTGGCACTGC
>JANWJA010000109.1 GCA_025449615.1 Methyloceanibacter sp. | reverse complement strand
TTGCGTAACCGAGGTGAGGGATGGGCCAGTCCGATGCTGTTCAGCAGGCAGCGACGCGACTAGACGCGGCTGTCGATTCGCTCAGCAAATCCCTCAACGAATTTCTCGAAGACATTCAATCGGTAGCCACCTTGCGAGAGCAGGTTCGGACACTGACAACCGAGCGCGATCGCCTGGCGCAAGAGCTCGAAGACGAGCGCGGCCGCGCGCGGCGCCTCGAAGCGGCGAATGACGAAGTTTCCGATAGGCTCGAGGCGCTGACTGGGACATTGAAAACGATTTCGCCGGCCCGCGGGTCGGCAGGGCTCGAATTCTAAAGGAGGGCGCCATGGGTGACGTCACCATCACGCTCAACGGGCGCACCTATCGGCTCGAATGCGGCGAGGGAGAAGAGGCTCATCTGATCGCACTGGCCGAATATTTCAGCGGTCATGTCGAGACGATGAAAAAGAAGTTCGGCCAAGTCGGCGATGACCGCCTCATATTGATGGCGGCGCTGATGGTCACAGACGAGCTTTCAGAGCTGAAGCGGCAAGTCCAAGAGCTCAAGACCACGACTGTAGAACTTCGCCGCGACAGAACTGTTGCGGAGGACATGGCCGCGACCGCGATCGGCACCGCCTCGGACCGTTTGGAAGCTTTGAATGAACGGCTGGCTGGCGGGGTAAAACATCGGGGGGCGTCGCCCGCGCGCGGCTGACGCGAATTACTTAGTCCCGCCGCCTTGGCATCGCTATAGTGACATTCGGCGGGCTGCGAGGTGCGTTAGGGGCAATTTCCCCGGGCCCTATAAGATCCTAAGGGAGCTGACACTGACGGGGACCTTGGTCCCCGCCACTCGGTGCCCACCTACTATAGTAGGGTAAACCAGGGATCCACGCTCCGACGGCCATCGTGGCCTCGCCTCTTGCATCAAGGGCCGGTTTCCAAGCCGGCCCTTTTGTTGTGTGGGTCTCATAAAGAATTTCCGGATAAGACGTGCGGCATGCGTATCCTGTTTCTCGGTGATTTGGTGGGGCGGTCGGGCCGGAATGCGGTGATCGCCGCGCTCCCCGGATTGCGCGATCGCTATTCCCTCGACTTCGTGGTCGTCAATGGTGAGAACGCCGCCGGGGGTTTCGGCATTTCCGAACAGATCTTGACCGAGCTGCTCGATGCCGGCGCCGATGTGGTGACGACCGGCAATCACGTCTGGGATCAGCGCGAGACGCTGGTGTTCATCGAGCGCCATGACCGTCTGCTGCGGCCGCTCAATTTTCCGAGCGGCGCGCCGGGCAGGGGCGTGGGCCTATTCAAGGCGGCGAATGGCGGTGAGGTCCTGGTCATGAATGCCATGGGCCGCGTGTTCATGGCGGATATCGATTGTCCGTTCCGCGCTGTCGCAAGAGAGGTCGAAGCCTGCCCACTGGGAAGGGGCGCCGATGCCATCCTCATCGACTTTCATGCCGAGGCCACCAGCGAGAAGCAGGCGATGGGTCATTTTGCGGACGGCCGGGTGAGCGCGGTCATCGGAACGCACACGCATGTGCCGACCGCGGACGAGCAGATCCTGCCGCTAGGCACCGCCTATATCAGCGATGCGGGAATGTGCGGCGATTACGATTCGGTACTCGGCATGGACAAGGCCGAACCGTTGCAGCGCTTCTTGAGCAAAATTCCGAACGAGCGGTTTCAGCCGGCTTCCGGCGAAGCAACCATCTGCGGGCTCGCGATCGAGACCGACGATGCGACAGGATTGGCGCGCGCCATCGCGCCGTTGCGGATCGGCGGCAAGCTCACCCATGCGGAGCCGAGTTTCTGGCGGCCAGCGTCCTAGGAACCAGCTCTAACCACTGAGAAATAAGCTCGGTCAGCGGCCAGTTGACAAGCTTGCCGAGGCCATGGCCCAATTCAATCGGGTTGGCACGCGTTGGCGTCGGAACAGCTGCCTTTACCTCGATGTTCGTTTGCAGCGAGTAGCGCCATGTCATTGCCTCTTCTGGGACACGATCCTCGCGAACAGCCCGATCGGCCCCGCTGTCCGACGATCGACTGGGTTCCTGCACTAGGTTGCTGGTGTGTGTTCGGCGCGAACACAATTTCCGCGATCCTGAAGTCGAACGACTTTGCGGCCGCCGATTTCGCCGAGATTCACCGGCTCCTGGAGCAGAGAGTGGGCATTGATTGCTCCACACTCATCCACATTTTCGAGCATTCCCCCAACGCGAACGAGGGGCCGCGCCATGCCAAGTGCCGAGCCGCTTTGGCGAGGGTGTTGTTTGCGAACATGGATGCAACGAAGCAACGCACCGCGGTGGTTGTGCGAGACCTGGTAGCCGCAATCTGCCACCCCGCGGTGCGGGTTGATCTGGTGCAAGATCTCATCATTCCGGTTTGCGATGCGGTTTTTGTCGGGATCCTTGGTGCGGCACGCCCAGCAAATTCGTCAAATGATGTGTCGGCCTCGCAGATTTTCGATCTCTATCTCGGGCTGAATCGCCGGCGGAAGATCAACGAGAAGGCGGAAGCCATGCTGGAGGCCTACGCCGCGAGCGAAACCCTTACGACGTCTCCGGACTATGCCGTGGCACTAAGCATGGTTGGTTATGACTCAATTGTGGGATCGCTCGGCTGCTCTCTCCTGCATGTGTTGCAACAAAGCGAAGGCGAGAGGCTTTGCGATCTCGCGTTTCCGGGCGAACTGCCAGTGACGGGCGTGCCCTATGTCGAGCGGTTCGCAGTCGGGGACTGCTCGGTCGACGGCGCGACGATCAAAACAGGGGATCGAGTGCGGCTCTATCTCGATGCAGGCGGTCCAGACGACGGCGAAGAGCGCCCGTATTTCGGCAAAGGACGCCATTCCTGCATCGGTGAGGAGCTGTCGACCTGGCTGTGGCGGACGGTTGCCGCAGAACTCTCGCGCATTCCGCTCGTTTGCGTCATCGAGAGCGCGACGCGGCGGAAGCCTGACTGGGTCTTCACCTATTATTCGAGTATCGTGGCCCGCCTGGATGCCTGACTCGATCGAACAGCACTGCGCAAATCTCTTCCGCGAGGCGGTCGGCAATGCTCATACTGTGCCTGTGACGTCATGGGATGACGCAAGACTCTTGGCCGAGCCAATGGAGTCGTTCGACGTGGATAGTCTCATGCTTCTCGATTTTGTCATGCGGGTCGAGAGCGCCTATGAAGTCGAGCTCGACGAGGCCGAAGTGAATTCGTGCCGGACTCTCGGAGAGCTTGCAGCGCTGATCATTTCTGCCAAGAAATGAGCGCGCCCGTCTTCAGCCGCCTAGCGGCGCAGACAGCGCCGTTAGACAATTCACTGACGCCGCTTGAAATCGCGGAGTTGTTGCGAAATCCAACGCACCAACATCTGCCTTTTGCTATCGCGCCTTTGCTTCGGGTGTCGCCGCCCACCCGCTACCTCCGAGAGGAACTGAACCAAGACGTTCGGCTTTATTCGGCTCATCGCGGTGCTCGCACGCTGATCGTTGGGTTCGGCGGCGCCAGTCATCGCCTGATGAAGCCGATTTCTCATTTTCTGCAGATGATGCCGGATGATTTCTACGACGTGCTGGTGATCACGGATGCGCAGCGACGGCATCACGACGCGGGCATTCAGGGTTATTCAAATTCTCTGCTTGAGACCCTCATCCGCATCAAAGCCTTGAGTGACACCAGGAGCTATCGCAGGCTCATCACTTACGGCACGAGCATGGGAGGTTTCCCCGCGTTGAGGGCTGGACTGTGGCTCGGAGCAGACCGTGCCGTCAGTATTGGGGGCGCGTTCTGCTCGCATCCGCCGCGACTTCTGCGAGGCTCAGACGAGGTCCGTGCGTTTGATCTTCTCTGCCATTGCCGCCCGAGTGGATACGTGCCTTTAGTGACCGCGTTTTCCACCGGACATTCACTAGACGTCGAGCGGCATGCGGCGCTGAGGGCTGTGCTCCCAGATTGCATCGAGCTCAAAATCAACAGCGATAGGCACAACGTCATTCATCATTTAGACCGTCGCGGTGAGCTGCCCGCGTTCTACGCGACGATTTTTGGCGAGAATGATGTCAGCGCAAGCCCAAACTGGCGCCCTGCCAAGAGCAAGGCGTTGCAGGCGCGTCGGCACCAGAGGAGCGTCTGGCAACGATTATTCCGACGCTGCCGAGCGTTTTTCAGACGTTGACGTTGCGTGAGGCCGCTTGGTCAGGCGCTGCGGAGTGTGTGCACCGTGGCAGCCTGTCGCCCGGTCTTGCTGTGCGCCAGAAGCCGCCGAAGACAACCGATGGCATCGTCGAGATGGGCCAGCGCCTGATCGGTGTCGAAGGTCTCGACATTAAGGGCCATACGGGCCCTGGCCACGTGCCCGGCAGCCTCGCTGCAGAGGTCCGAGAGTCTGGTCAGGCGTTCGGGTTCAGATTTGCTAATAGCGGCAGTCATACTCGCCTTGCGCAGCATGGATTTTCCCCCCTCCGACTGACGACACGGTACGCGATGTGAATGTTGTGGTCCGACAGGGTTAAGGACACGCTAATGATATTGTAGCGGTGGCTCTGGCCGGCCGACGCACATGGCCTGCAAACGCGCCGTATTGCCATGGATTTTGGGCCGCCCCGCTTCTATAAGTCCGGACTTGCGAAAAGAGGGTATCGACGGGCAGGGACATGGCAGGGCATTCGAAGTTCAAGAATATTCAGTTCCGCAAAGGGGCGCAGGACAAAAAGCGCTCCAAGCTTTTCTCCAAGCTCGCCCGCGAAATCACTGCGGCGGCCAAGATGGGCCTGCCGGACCCCGCCATGAACGCGCGCCTCAGGGGCGCGGTCCAGACCGCGCGTGCCCAGAACATGCCGAGGGACAATATTGAGCGGGCCATCAAGAAGAGCGGGGAAGCCGGTGGGGCAAACTACGAGGAGGTCCGCTACGAAGGCTTCGGCGCGGGCGGGGTGGGCGTGATCGTCGAGACCTTGACCGATAACCGGAACCGAACCGCGAGCGAGGTGCGCTCGATCTTCAGCAAGTTCGGCGGCAATCTTGGCGAGACCGGCGCGGTCTCGTTCAATTTCGACAAGCTCGGCGCCATCGAGTTCGATGCCGACAAGGCCACCGCCGACACCATGCTCGAAGCCGCGATCGAGGCGGGAGCGGAGGATGTGGAGTCGGATGGGGACGGGCACTACGTCTATTGCGATCCCGACCAGTTGCATCAGGTTGGCAAGGTCCTCGAAGCCAAGTTTGGCGAGCCACGCGGGGCGCGCATTCTGTGGCGAGCGAAGAGCGGCGTGCCCGTCGAGGAAGAGGGCGCGCAGAAGCTGCTCCGCATGATCGAGACGCTCGAAGACTCCGATGATGTGCAGAACGTCTATGCCAATTTCGAAATCGCCGACGACGTGTTGGAGCGCCTGAGCGCGTGATAGATTTGGTCCTATGAGCTCATCGCGTCCTTTTCAATGACACAAGGCAATTGGCAAGTTCGCGACAGCGAGCAGATCATCCAAGGCAACGATGCGTTGCTTGGACGAAAACATCTCCTTGTCGCCATGACGCGGGTGCGCAACGAGGCGCTGATCCTGCCCGACACGCTCGATTATCTCGCCCGCCAAGTGGATGCGATCATCGCTTATGACGATGCGAGCACCGACGATACGGTGGAAATCTTGCGCAAGCATCCCAAGGTCGCGCTCATCGTCGCCAATCAATCCTGGGAGCAAGACGTGGCCGCGCGGAAACAGGCGGAAGGACGCCACCGGGGATTGCTGCTCGACATGGCGCGAGCGCAGCTGCCGCATGACTGGATGCTCTGTTTCGATCCCGACGAGCGCGTTACCGAAAATTTGCGCGACTTCGTCACGAACGCCGGGACTTGCGATGCGGTGCGCGTGCGTCTGTTCGATGCGTATCTGACGCCGGAGGATCACGCGCCTTATCGGTCAGAACTGGAGCTGCTCCACTTCCGCCGCTTCTACGGGCCGGAGCAGCGGGACATTCTGATGCTGTGGCGCAACCGGCCGGAGATCGGCTTCGCCGAAGGCCATGGCCGCACGCCGGGCGGCATGAGCCAGGTCAAGTCCGATCTCTATTGCCAGCATTACGGCAAATCGCTGTCGGTCGAGCATTGGGAAGAGACGTGCGACTATTACATCCGGCATTTTCCCTTCGAGACTTATGGGAAGAAATGGACCGAGCGCAAAGGCCGCGCCATCCACACCGAGTCGGACTTCAATCGTCCGCTCTATCCATGGGGCGATGAGCTGTTCGGCAATGCGGTCAATATCTGACCTTGCCGACTTCATTCGCTGATAAAGCAACGGCCCGCTCCATCTCGGGGCGGGCCGTTCAATTCAGCGTTGCCGCTCAAATTTATTGAGGAGCGGGTTGATCTGTGCTCGGCGTGCTGGGCGCCGCCTTCTCGGACTTGTCGTCCGATTGATCGCCGGAATTGCCGTTATCATCATCATCGTCGTCGGCACCCGAAGGACCTTGATGGTGGCGCATGCCGCCGCCGCCCATCATGCCGCCACCAAACCGCTTGGAGAAGAACTTGCCGCGGCCGTGATGCGTGCCGACTTGCTCCTCGATGCTCTGAACTTTGGCCAGCTGCTCAGGCGTCAATGTTGAGCGGAGGGTCTCAATCGCCTTAGACAAAGTCTCCGCGGTCTTGGCGCGAGCGATCGCCTCGTCGGCAAAACGCTGCGCTTTGCCGAAGGCTTCAGGCTTGGTTTCTGTTGGCGTGGTGTCCGCAGGCGTGGTCGGCTTGGGCGGGAGTGCCGGCTTCATCATGGCTTGCAGCGCATCGGTGAAATCACGCCAGGCATCGAGCTGGTTGGCGCGAATGCCGATCTCGGTCTCCATCGCGCTCAGCTTCTCAGCCAACCAGTTGGAGCCTTTCGAGCACCCCAAATGCATGCCATGGCCGCCCATTGATCCCATGTGATCTGACGGTCCGTACCGCATGGCATGCCGAGACTCGCCGCCCATCATGCTGCCGCCAGCCATCATGTTGCCGCGACCCATGCGGTCACCACGACCCATCACGCCGCCGTCACTTATTCTGTCGCCACGACCGTCGCGGTCACCGCGACCCCTGCGGTCGTGATCTCTGTCATCGCCGGCCATATGATGAGCGGCGTAGGCCAATCTCTCGCGGAAATGGTGTCCGCGCGCTGTCGCAAAAAGAACGAGGCCCGTGAGTCCGGCAGCGACCAGAAGCACAAGGGCTGCAATTTTCGTGTTGCGTGTCATGATCGGAAATCCTCTATCGTTTCGACGCTAAACTAAGCAACGAAGTGGCGCATTTGTGTCCGATCGTGGTTCGTCTTTGACCCATGAGGTTGTCGCGAAAAGTCCGCAAGTTTTCCGGATCTTGCTTCAACGGGGGCAAGCTCCGTGATCAGCTCTTTGGCTGCCTTCCGCCACTTTTGTTGACGATCAGGGGTCGTTTGCCGTCAGGAGCGAGCATCACCCAGCCTTCGTCATCCGGGCAAACGAAAGCCGGTGCGGGGCTATCCCAACACCGGCTTCTTCGTTAGCGCGAGGTCTTAGCGGGGAATGTTGTGGCCGCGGCCTTTGCCACCTTTGCCACCTTTGCCGCTGCCGCCGCCATCTCCGCCGCCGCCGCCGCAATTGCAGGGAATGCGGACCGGCACCTTCACTTCTTTGATCACGATCTTCTCGACCGGGACCCTGACCTCTTTGACCACGATCTTCTCGACAGGGACTCTCACCTCTTTGATGACTTCCTTGGTGACGATCTTCTCCACCGGGACTTCCTTGACGACGATCTTCTCGACCGGGACTTCCTTGATGACCTCGAAGGGCACTTTCACTTCTTTGATCACCTCGACCGGAACCTCTTTGATCACTTCCTTGGTCACGAGCTTTTCGACCGGAACTTCCTTGATGACGGTCCTGATCTCGGGCTTCTCGGCGATGCGAACGGCGTCAGGAAAGCTGTTGGCTTCGTCGGCGAGCTCGCGAGCGCGCTCCTCCAGCCGCTTTGCGGTCGGTGCGAGATCGCTATTCGGATAGCGGGCGAGGAAAGCTTCGTAAGCCAGCACCGAGTTCAGCCGCACCGCGTCGAACCAGGCAAACATCTCCAGCCGGCGGTCGAGGATGATAGTGATGCCGCCGATCTGAGGCGCGTCGGGGAACAGCACGAGGAACAGCTGATAGACGATGACGTTGTCCTCGTGGATCACGATGTCATAGGCCTCGTCGGCAGAGCGCGACTTGAGATCTTTGCGCCATTCAGCTTCGGATTTTTCCGGCTCTTGTGGTTTGATCTCGCCATCGCCAGGGAAGAAGGCGAAGGGTTCGGTCAGCGCGGTGATCTCCCACGGGGTCTGGCGGCCCTCGGTCGATTGGTGCACGGCGAGACGGACATTCTGAAACACGGTGCCGATCTCAGCGCCCGGCACTTTGGCCTGCTTGATGAAGGCCGCGGTAAAGGGACTGTTGTTGCCGGTTCCGTCTTCGGCGACCGAGCCCGGCGAGGTCGAATAGGCAACGATGGAACCTTCCGGTGCATTGACGATGGCAAGACCGCGGCCGGTCGATTTCGCAATTTCCTTGAAGGGATCGTTGCGGCAAGCATCGAGGATGACGATCCTTGTCTTGCTCGGCACGGCAGACATCAGATTCATGACATCGGCGAGACGGACGGCTTCGAGCGGCACGTCTTCGGCTTGTGTGATCTTGGCATCGACTGGGATGAGATAGTTCTCGCCGTCGATCTGGATGCCGTGGCCGGCGAAATAGATCAGCGCCACGCTATCCTTGTCCTTGTCGGAGAGCTTGCCGGCGAAGTCGCGCACCGCGCCAAGCATGTCGGACTGGCCGAGATCGAGCGCGGCATCAACCTCGAAATTGGCCTCCTCCAGCATGGCTTTGACGGCCTTGGCATCTTTGGTGGGATTCGGCAGCGCCGAAACCCCCTCGTAATTTGAATTGCCAAGAACAAGCGCGAAGCGATCTTCCGCGGTAGCGTTCGATGTGCCGGGCAGCGCCAGCAGCGCCACAAAGGCAAGAATAAGCCGATTGATCATGACGCCTCTCCTGTCAGGATGAGCCTCGGGCGGCGAGGCTATGCATCTTGCCGTTATCCCACAAAGCGCCTGAACCTGTTGTGAAGCCAGAGTTCAGTGGGCGTTCATCGCCGAAACGTCACGTTTCCTACCTAGAAGGGAGCGGATTCCCTCGCTTTGTGCTATGAGCGGCGACCAAATTCGCCCGAACCGAGACGCCACCCCATGCGCCTCCTCCTCGTCGCCGATCTGCATTACTCGCTGCCCCAATATGATTGGGTGCTGGAGATGGCGCCCGATTTCGACGTGGTCGTCATCGCTGGCGATCATCTCGATGTCGCCTCGCTGGTGGACGGACGGGCGCAGAGCGTCGTGATCCGGAAATACTTCAATCGATTGCGCGAAAAAACCCGCCTCCTGATCTGCTCCGGCAATCACGATCTCGATTCGAAGAACGAGGTGGGAGAGAAGATCGCCAAGTGGCTCGGCACCTCGCAGAATGAAGGCGTGTTGTCGGACGGCGAGTCGGTGGTGGTCGAGGGCACGTTCTTCACCATCTGCCCCTGGTGGGACGGCCCAATCGCGCGCGAAGGAATTGCGGTACAGCTCGCCGAGGCCGCTGCGAAACGCACCGGTCAATGGATCTGGATCCATCACGCGCCACCGGCGGAGTCGCAGACAAGTTGGGGCGGCGCGCGCTATTTCGGCGATGTCGAGCTCAGAGAGTGGATCGAGCGATACAAACCCGACATTGTTTTATCCGGTCACGTGCACCAGTCACCGTTTATCCCTGACGGTTCCTGGGTCGATCGCATCGGCAATACATGGGTGTTCAATGCCGGCAATCAGCCAGGCCCGCTGCCGACGCACATCATCATCGACACCGAGACTCACGAGGCGTTTTGGTTTTCGGCAATCACCCATCAGTTCATCAGGCTCGATCAGCCGCTCGAGCGTCCGGTGAAGCGGCTCGAGGCTTTGCCAGAGTGGCTAAGAGCATGATCCGAAAAAGTGGGAACCGGTTTTCCGATAAGATCATGCTCAAAACTAGAGTCGTGGATCCGTCTCGCGTTCCGGGCCAAGCGTGAATTCCTGATGCTGCTGGTGGATCAGCGATTCCAGAATCTCTCCGACCATGCCGAGATGGTTGCCGTGGCCTTCGAACTGCCGCTTGAGATCGACCAAATAGGTGGTGGCGCCGTTGAGACGCTCGGCGAGCAACTTCGCTAGCAGGAAGGCGATCTCAGGATTGGATTTGAGAAAGCTTTGCGCATCCTCGAACATGAAGACGCCGACCGGCGATAAAGCCCGGACCGTCGCCGTGTGCGGCCGGTTGAGCAGCACCGACATCTCGCCGAACACGGCGCCCGGATCGCTGATGATGGTGACCTGGGTATCGCCACGCAGCACTTCGACGCTGCCGGACGCCAGCACGTAGAGGCGCCCTGAGGTGTCGCCCTCGGAAAGCAGGACAGTTCCAGCCGGGAACTCCTGCCGGGGTACGCCGGCGCAACTATCGAGGATTGAGACCATCAAACACGCGGTTGTTACCCCGGATATGCTCGATTAGCCCGGGCAAGCCCTTCCTGTCATGAGGAATTTTTGTGCACGCCTGCTCCCGGCTACCCCTGGCGGGCGCCCGCGTGGCACACTGGCGCAAGGTGATTCGTTGCCCACTGGGACCCGATTCTGGCCAACACCATGGGAAATATCCGCATTATCGGCATCGACCCGGGCTTGAGGCGCACTGGCTGGGGCGTCATTGACTATGACGGGGTAAGGCTCGGCTTTGTCGCTTGCGGCTCGGTCGAGTCGGACCAAGCCGAAAGCCTCGGGGTGCGCTTGCGGCAATTGTTCGACGGTCTGTCGCAAGTGCTGGCCCGGCTCGAGCCGGTGGAGGCCGCAATCGAGCAGACCTTCGTCAATCGCGACGCCGGCGCCACGCTGAAGCTCGGCCAGGCGCGGGGCATCGCCATGCTGGTGCCGGCGCTGCTCGGGCTGCCGATCGCCGAATACGCACCGAACGCGGTGAAGAAGACCGTGGTCGGCGCAGGTCACGCCGGCAAGGATCAGATCCGCGCCATGGTCACGCATCTTCTGCCGCGCTCAAGTTTCGACAGCACGGACGCGGCCGACGCGCTCGCCATCGCCATCACGCATGCACATGGTCGCACATTCGCGCGATTAGAGGCGAGGATCGTCGCCGAGTTGAAGGACGCGCCATGATCGGCAAACTCACCGGAAGGCTCGACGCAATCTCGACCTCTGCCGTCATTCTCGATGTCGGCGGTGTCGGCTACGAGGTGACGGTCGGCGCGCGCACATTCGGCGCATTGCCCGCGATCGGCGAGACTGTGAGCCTCGCTATCGACACCCATGTACGCGAGGACGAGATCAGGCTCTATGGTTTTGTCACCGAA
>JANWJA010000108.1 GCA_025449615.1 Methyloceanibacter sp. | reverse complement strand
GGCGCTGCTGGAGGGGTTGCGCGGTGCGGGCCGCAGCTTTACGGCGAGGTGGGTGCAGAAGAGCGCGTGACCATGAGCGGGGCGGAGCGACAGAGTTTGGCAGGCGAGGGCGCGCGACCGGCCGCGGCGGGGAGCTCGTTCTATCTCGCCATGCGGATTCTGCCGAAAGAGCAACGCGAGGCCATGTATCAAGTCTATGCGTTCTGCCGCGCCGTCGACGATATTGCTGATGATCCCGGTTCGAGGGCGGGGCGCCGCGCCAAGCTCGAAGCCTGGCGCGGGGAGATCGAAAGACTCTATGCGGGGAAGACGAGCGAGTTGACCAAGGGACTTGTCGCGCCTGTCACCACCTTCGGGCTGAAGAAGCAGGATTTTCTCGCCGTGATCGACGGCATGGAGATGGACGTCGCCCGCGACATCCGTGCGCCTGATTGGGAGGAGCTCGATCTTTACTGTGATCGGGTCGCGTCGGCGGTGGGAAGACTGTCGGCGAGGATCTTCGGCATCGACGATGCGAAAGGACGCGACCTGTCGCATCATCTCGGCCGCGCGCTGCAAATGACCAATATTTTGCGCGATCTCGACGAAGATTTCGAGATGGGCCGCCTCTATCTGCCCAAAGAAGCTTTGCGAGAAGTGGACATCAAGGACAGGGACCTAGCCAAGGTGCTGAGCAATTCGGGGCTGGATAAGGCTTGTGGCCTTGTCGCCGCGCGAGCGCGAGACCATTTTGCACAAGCCGAGTCGGTGATGGAGCATTGTGCCCGCGAGAGCGTGCGCTCGCCACGCATCATGGCGTCGGTCTATCGCGCCTTGCTCGACAAACTCGTTGAACGAGGCTGGGCCCCGCCACGACAAGAGGTTCGCGCCTCGAAATTGCAATTTGCCTGGGCCGTGATGCGCTACGGCGTGGTCTGATGACAAGCGGAACCGTGCATATTGTCGGCGCCGGTCTCGCCGGTCTCTCCGCTGCGGTTAAGCTGGCGGGCTCCGGGCGCGAAGTCGTCGTGCATGAGCTGGCGCGCCATGCGGGCGGCCGTTGCCGATCCTATTTCGAGCCAGCGCTCGGGCTCAATATCGACAACGGCAACCATCTTTTATTGTCCGCCAATCGGGCCGCGCTTGCGCTGCTGAAAACAATCGGCAGCGAGGACAAGCTCGTTGGCCCGGAGCGGGCCGAATTTGCCTTCGCCGATCTTGTCTCCGGCGAGAGCTGGACGCTCCGGCCGAATAGAGGACCCATCCCTTGGTGGATCTTTGCGAGCTCACGTCGCGCCCCCGGTACAAGGGCGAGCGATTATCTGGCGCTGGCGAAACTGCTGAGGCGGCGTCCAGATCGGCCCATTGCGGATGTCGTCGCCTGCGAGGGACCGGCATATGATCGTGTGCTCCATCCCATACTGCTCGCGGCGCTGAATACGGACCCGCCGCAGGCCTCGGCTTCGCTCGCCCGTGCTGTGTTGCGCGAGACGCTCGCGCGCGGGGGTGCCGCCTGTCGTCCGTTGGTTGCGGTGGATGGACTGGGTGCCGCTTTCATCGACCCAGCGCTCGCTTATCTTGAGCGGAAGGGGGCTAAAATCCATTTCCATCATCAATTGCGGGGTATCGATTTGGGGTTCGAGCACGCGCGAGCGCTCGACTTCTCCGAAGATGCCGTCACGCTTGGTGCCAAGGACGCAGTCATTCTCGCGGTTCCGGCCGCCGTCGCAACGCTGCTATTGCCTGGTCTGTCAACGCCGACTGAATTTCATGCCATCGTCAACGCACATTTCAAGGTGGCCCCGCCGCAAGGCCTGCCGCGCATTGTTGGCGTGGTGAACGGCATTGTCGAATGGCTATTCGCCTTTTCGGAGCGGCTTTCGGTCACGATCAGTTGTGCCGATCGATTCATCGAAGCCGATCGTGACGCCTTGGCGGAGGAGATCTGGCGCGACGTGGTGGTGCTGACAGGCATCGAGGGCGATATGCCGCCATTTCAAATCGTCAAAGAGCGGCGCGCGACGTTCGCCGCCACGCCGGAGCAGAATCGCAGGAGACCCCCTGCCCGGACCCGCTGGCGCAATCTTGTGCTCGCTGGCGACTGGACGGCGACGGGGCTCCCTGCCACCATTGAAGGCGCGGTGCGTTCCGGGAACGAGGCGGCGCGGCTTGTTCTGAAGGGCTAGAGGGTTTCGATGACGGCAATCAAAGCGTCCCATGTGGCGGAGCCGAGAAGCGCCGAAGGCCTTTCTGGCTCAATCAAGCGCGCCACCGAGGCACTCTGCGCGCTGCAGAGGCCGGACGGTCATTTCGTCTTCGAGCTCGAGGCCGACGCCACCATTCCGGCCGAATATGTGCTGATGCGGCACTACCGCGCCGAGCCGGTCGCCACCGAACTTGAGGCGAAGATCGCGCGCTATCTTCGCCGCATTCAATCGAAGGATGGCGGCTGGCCGCTGTTCCAGGATGGTGCTTCCGATATCAGCGCCAGCGTCAAAGCCTATTTCGCGCTAAAGATGATTGGCCACGATGTCAACGCTCCGCATATGGCGCGGGCAGGGGCCTGGATCCTGGCTCAAGGTGGCGCCGCCAAGAGCAACGTATTCACGCGCAATCTGCTGGCGCTTTATGGGCAAGTGCCATGGCGCGCAGTGCCGGTGATGCCGGTCGAGATCATGCTGTTACCACGCTGGTTTCCATTTCATCTAGACAAGATTTCCTATTGGGCACGGACGGTGTTGGTACCGCTGATGGTGCTGAACGGGCTTAAGCCTCGCGCGCAAAATCCCAAGGGCGTCGGCATTGCAGAGCTCTTCGTCGTGCCGGCGGATGAGGTGCACCATTGGCCGCAAGGCGGCGCGCATCAAAGTGTGGCATGGCGAAAAGTCTTTGCGGGTCTCGATCGCGTGCTGCGCGTGCTCGAGCCTTATGCGCCCGAGTCGACGCGGTCGCGTGCCATTTACGAGGCCGAGGAGTTCGTGACCGAACGGCTGAACGGCATGGATGGTCTCGGCGCCATCTTCCCGGCGATGGTGAACTCGCTTTTGATGCTCGATGCGCTCGGCCGCACCGAGGCCGACCCGCGCGTGCGTGTCGCGCGGAGTTCGATCGAGAAGCTGCTGGTGATCAAGGAGGACGAGGCCTATTGCCAGCCTTGCGTCTCGCCGGTGTGGGACACGGCGCTCACGGCGCATGCACTGCTCGAAGTCGGCGGCGGCGAATGCGAGGCGCGTGCTCACGATAGCCTCGACTGGCTAAAGCCTTTGCAAGTACTTGATATCAATGGAGATTGGTCCGTGTCGCGGCCGGATGTGCGCCCCGGCGGATGGGCCTTCCAATATGCCAATCCGCATTATCCCGATCTCGACGACACCGCCGTCGTGGTGATGGCGATGGATCGCGTGGGCTCGCGTGAGCGGGACGGGACATACAGCCAAGCCATGGCGCGCGGGCAGGAATGGGTCGTCGGCTTACAGAGCAAGAACGGTGGCTGGGCGGCGTTCGATGCCGACAACGAGTATTATTATCTAAATCAGATCCCGTTCGCCGATCATGGCGCGCTGCTCGACCCGCCCACGGAGGACGTCACCGCGCGCTGCGTCTCCATGCTGGCGCAGCTCGGCGCGCGTTCCGGCAAAAGTGGGCCGCTGGATAAGGGCATCGCCTATCTGCTGCGGACGCAAGCGAAGGACGGGAGTTGGTATGGACGTTGGGGCATGAATTACATTTACGGCACCTGGTCGGTGCTGTGCGCGCTCAATGTTGCCGGACTCGATGCGGAGGCGCCTTCGATGCGGAAAGCGGTCGACTGGTTGACCTCGATCCAAAATTCAGACGGTGGCTGGGGCGAGGGCGGCGAGAGCTACCAGCTCGACTATCACGGCTATGTGAAGGCGCCGAGCACGGCATCGCAGACGGCGTGGGCGCTGCTTGGATTAATGGCCGCAGGTCAGGTCGGTCATCCCGCAGTCGCGCGTGGCATTGACTATCTCGCGAAGACGCAGGGCGCGGATGGATTTTGGGACGAGGCGCGCTTCACCGCGACGGGTTTCCCGCGGGTGTTCTATCTCCGCTATCATGGCTATGCGAAATTCTTTCCGTTGTGGGCGTTGGCGCGGTATCGCAATCTGAAAGCAGCGAACACAAATTCGGTTCTGGTCGGGATGTGAAGCGTGGGACGGGAGCCAAGTTTCGTACTCGCGGTGACGGGCTTGCGCGCGGAGGCGCGCATTGCCGAACGATCGGAAGGCGTGGAGGCGGTGTCGGGGGGCGCAGATTCCGCGAGGCTCGAAAAACTCATCACCAAAGCCATCGAAGACGGGGCAGACGCACTGATCAGTTTCGGGATTGCGGCGGGACTTGCCTGGAACATGGACGCTGGCACATGCGCGGTCGGACGCAACGTCGTGCATGACGGGGCCTCTTATGCAGCCGATCCGGTTTGGAGCGGACACATCAAGAGCGTGACTGGCGTGGCGGAGCTCGTTACCATTGCCGGCGTCGATCAGCCGTTGCGAAGTCAGGCGGAGAAGACGGCGCTCCACGACGAGACCGGCGCGGCCGCCGGCGACATGGAAAGCCATGTGGTCGCGCGGCTCGCGGCGAAGCACGGCCTGCCATTCGCGGTGCTTCGCGCCATTGCCGATCCGGTCAATCGGGAAATTCCGGAGGCCGCACTGGCAGGAATGAGCAGCGATGGCAGCGTGAATATTGGAGGTGTGTTGGTATCGATTGCGAGGGAACCGAGCAGTCTCCGCGCACTAGTCCGGCTTGCCGCCGATACCAGGCTCGCGATGGGAACTTTATTCCGCTGCCACGACCTGCTCGGGCCGCGCCTCGGTTTTGGCGATATCGGCTAATTTCTGCTCGACATGCCTGGAGAAGACGTACTCGGCGGCCCGCTGGCCATCGAGCGAAATCTCGGGCGCCATCGGGCCTTCGGTCGTGATGCCGAACATCGTTAGCATTGCAATCTTCCAGGGCTTACGCACCGAGTCCATGACGGCGGACGCCTCGAAACCGCTATGCACCATGCAGTCGGCGCATTTCTCGTAATTGCCGGTGCCGTAGCGGTCCCACTCGGTCTCTTCCATCAATTCTTTGAAGGTCTTGGCGTAGCCTTCGCCGAGCAGATAACAAGGCCGCTGCCAGCCGAACACGGTGCGGGTCGGATTGCCCCAAGGCGTGCAGTGATAGGTCTGATTGCCGGCGAGGAAATCGAGGAAGAGGCTCGACTGGAAGATCGGCCATTTGCGGCGGCCCTTCGCCAATTTGAACACATCGCGGAACAATTGCTTGGTTCTCGCGCGGTTCAAGAAATGCTGCTGGTCGGGCGCGCGCTCGTAAGCATAGCCAGGTGAGATGGTAATGCCGTCCGACCCAAGCTCGGCGACGGAGTCGAAGAAATCGGCGACGCGATCGGGTTTGGCGTCGCTGAACAAGGTGCAATTGATGTTGACGCGGAAGCCGCGAGCCTTGGCGCTTTGCAGCGCGGCGACCGCTTTGTCGTAGACGCCCTTCCGGCAGACCGAGCGATCATGCATCTCCTTGTCGCCGTCGAGATGCACCGACCAGTTGAAGCGGGGATGCGGCTTATATTGGTCGAGCTTCTTCTCCAGGAGCAGCGCATTGGTGCAGACGGTGACATATTTGCCTTTGGCGAGCGCGCCGGTGACAATCTCGGGCAATTCTTTGTGCAGCAGCGGCTCGCCGCCGGCGAGCACCACGACAGGGGCGCCGCACTCGTCGATCGCTCCCAAGGCATCGTCCACCGACAGCCGCTGATTGAGAATCTTCTCCGGATAGTCGATTTTGCCGCACCCGGCGCAAGCCAGATTGCAGCGGAACAGCGGCTCAAGCATGAGCACGAGCGGATAGCGCTTGCGTCCGCGCAAATGCTGGCCGAGGACATACGTCCCGATCGAGAGGGCTTGTGTTAGCGGTATTCCCATTGAAACCCCGTTTCAGCGGTGTGTGGCCGCTGTTTCAGACCAAAATTAGGCAACCAACTCCCGCGGAATGCGGAAATGGATGTTCTCTTCGGTGCCGGAGAGCGTCGTCACCTCGACTGGCCCGAATTGCTTCAGTGTGTCAATGACGTCGTCGACGAGGACTTCCGGAGCCGACGCGCCGGCCGTGAGCCCGATCCGCGAGTCCCGATCGAACCATTCGCGCTTCAACGCGCTGCCGTCGGCGACAAGAAAGCTCGGCACGCCCACCTCTTCGCCGATTTCGCGTAAGCGATTGGAATTCGAACTGTTGGATGACCCAACAACCAGGATGATATCGACAAGCCGCGCCAGCTCACGCACGGCGGTCTGCCGGTTCTGGGTCGCATAACAGATGTCTCGAGTCTCCGGACCGATCACGTCGGTGAATTTCTCCTTCACAGCCGCGATGGTGGCTCGCGTGTCATCGACGCTGAGCGTGGTCTGGGTGATGTAAGCCAGAGGTGTGTCGCGCCCGATGGTGAGGCGGGCGACATCTCCTTTGCTCTGAATGAGATGCACCTCGCCTTTCAACTGACCCATCGTGCCTTCGATCTCGGGATGACCGGCGTGTCCGATCAGAATGACGACGCGGCCCTGGTCCAGATAGCGTTGGCCCTCGTGGTGAACTTTTGCCACCAGTGGGCAGACCGCATCCAGGACCGACAGGCCACGGGCATCGGCATCGAGCTCAACGGCGCGTGCGACGCCGTGTGCGCTGAAGATGGTCACCGCGCCGGACGGCACCTCGGAGAGCTCTTCGACGAAGATGGCGCCCTTTTCGCGTAAGTCCTCGACGACATGACGATTGTGGACTATCTCGTGCCGGACATAGACTGGCGGACCATATTTCTCGAGTGCCCGCTCGACGATCTCAATCGCCCGAACCACGCCAGCACAGAATCCTCGCGGCTGCGCCAAGATGACCTTCATGAACCGAACCGGATTAAATTGACCCCCGATGATTATGTGCATTAGCCCGCGACAAACGCGCAGGGTCAAGGGATTTTGCTGCGACGCGGGATTTTTTGAAGAAGTCCAAATATTCTAAGGCATTGTCATCCATAGATCAGAGATTTCATGACAGCGGAAAGACTGCCATTTTTTGAGGCACGCATCGCCGGGCTGGTCCGGGTGTGTTGCGCTTATCGAATCGTCACGCTGCTGGTGGCGATGCTGCTGACAATCGGCGCCGGCGCCTATGCCAGCCGGCATTTCGCCATCCAGACCGATACGGGGAAGTTGATCTCGCCCGACTTGCCGTGGCGCCAACGCGAGCTGCAGTTGGATGCCGCCTTTCCTCACCAATCCGACACGCTGCTGGTGGTTATCGATGGGGCAACGCCGGAACTCGCCGACAGCGCCGCCAAATCGCTGGGTGCTGCCTTGGCCAACAAGCCTGCGCAGATCAAGGCGGTCTACGATCCGGCAGGGGGCGCGTTCTTTGAGACCAATGGGCTGTTGTTCCTGTCGGTGGACGAGGTGCGGACGACGACCGATCAGTTGATCCGGGCGCAAGCCTTTCTCGGCACGCTGTCCGCCGATCCAAGTTTACGGGGCCTGGCGCAAGCACTTGGTTTAATACCGCAAGGTGTGGAGGACGGCGCGATCGCATTCAAGGATTTCGCCAAGCCGCTTGCTCAGCTTGCCTCAACCATCGACGATTTGCTGCAAGGGAAGCCTGCGACTTTCTCCTGGAATGCGCTGATGACGGGAGAGGCGCCGAAACCACGCGAGCTGCGACGTCTCATACGGGTGTCGCCCGTCCTCGCTGTTGATGCGCTGGAGCCGGGGGCTGCCGCGAGTGAGACCATCCGGAAAGAGGCAGTCGCTCTCGGACTGACGCCCGACCATGGCGTGAGGGTTCGGCTGACGGGGCCGGTCGCCATGGCGGATGAGGAGTTCGCCACGGTCGCGGACGGGGCGCTGTTGAATGTGCTGCTGACGGCCGCGGCGGTGCTGCTCATCCTCTGGTTCGCGCTTCGCTCGGCACGAGTCATTTTCGCGGTGATGCTCAGCCTGTTTGCCGGGCTCGTGATCACGGCGGCGCTCGGTCTCGCCATGGTCGGCGCGCTCAATTTGATCTCGGTTGCCTTTGCCGTGTTGTTTGTCGGCATTGGTGTCGATTTCGGCATTCAGTTCGCGGTGCGTTATCGCGCCGAGCGGCATCGCAATAACAATCTGAATATGGCGCTCGGGAGCGCGGCGAAACGGATCGCAAAGCCGCTATCGCTTGCGGCCGCGGCGACAGCCGCCGGCTTTTACGCATTTCTGCCCACTGCCTATCTCGGCGTGTCCGAGCTTGGACTGATCGCCGGTACCGGGATGATTGTCGCCTTCTTCACCAGCATCACCATGGTGCCCGCGCTGTTGACGCTGCTTCGAGCGCCCGCCGAGCCCGAGGCCATCGGCTACCGGTCGCTCGCGCCGGTCGACCGGTTCATGGCGAAGTACCGGATCCCGATTCTGATCGGGACGCTGATCATTGTCCTCGCCGGCCTGCCGCTGCTGGCCAAGCTGAAATTCGATTTCAATCCTCTCAATCTGCGAAGTGCCAAGGTGGAGTCGGTCGCGACATTGCTTGAACTGATGAAGGAGCCCGAGACATCGCCGAATGCGATCAATATTCTCATTCCGTCGCTCGGCGAAGCGCCGGCATTGACGGCAAAGCTGAGTGCGTTGCCGGAAGTCTCAGAGACTTTGACGTTGCAAAGCTTCGTGCCGGAGAAACAGGAGGAGAAGCTTGCCATCATCGGCGATGCCGCATCTCTGCTCAATCCGACGCTCGATGTCGCCGAGATCGCCGCAGTGCCGACCGACGAGGAGACGCGTGAGGCGCTGCTTGATGCAGCCAAAGCCTATCGCGACATGAAAGGCGATGATGCGGAGAGGGCGGAGGCCGCGAAGATGGCGCAGTCGCTGCAAGCGCTCGCCGATTCCGCGCCAGAGCGCCGCGCCGAGGTTGAGAAGGCATTGCTCAGCGGATTGAAACTCAGGCTTGAGCAAATCCGCGCGAGCCTCAAGGCGGAAGCGGTCTCGCTTGATAGTCTGCCGCCTGAACTGAAACAGGATTGGATCGCGAAAGACGGCAGAGCGCGGATCGAGGTGAGGCCGAGCGGCGACCCCAACGATAATGCAAATATGGAGCGGTTTGCCGACGCCGTGCTCAAGATTGCGCCTGAAGCGACGGGAACGCCGATCCTCATTCAAGAATCGGCAAAGACGATCGTGCATGCTTTCCTGCAAGCCGCCGCACTGGCGCTGATCTCGATCACCCTCATTCTCGCTTTTGTGCTCAGGCGCGCCAGCGACGTGCTGGTGACGCTGGTGCCGCTGCTGCTTGCGGCCGTGGTCACGCTCGAGCTCACCGTGCTGTTCGGGCTGCCGCTTAACTTCGCCAATATCATTGCGCTGCCGCTGCTGCTCGGCGTCGGTGTCGCCTTCAAAATCTATTACGTGCTGGCCTGGCGGGAAGGGGAGACGAGCCTACTCGCATCGCCGCTCACCCGCGCGGTGCTGTTTAGCGCGGCGACCACAGCGACGGCGTTTGCCAGTCTCTGGCTGTCAAACCATCCCGGCACGTCGAGTATGGGCAAGTTGCTCAGCCTCGCACTGCTGACTACGCTGGTCGCCGCCGTGCTGTTTCAGCCGATTCTGATGGGACCCCCGCGGAAGAACGGCTAGGCGGCTCTAAGCCGCCATGTCGCGGCGTTCGCGCAGGAAGCGGAAAAATTCCACGCCCTCGCGCAAGCGGCGCTTCATCATGTCGGGGCTGCGCACCATCTCGCCAACGATGGAGGCGATCTTCGGCGCGCGGAAATAGAACTGGCGATAAAACGACTCGACGGAGTCGAAAATCTCAGTGTGGCTGAGATGCGCGTAGGAAATCGGCGCGATCTGCACACCGTGATCGCTGATCAGCTCGTCATCCTCATGCAACCAATTATTCTCGCGGGCCTGATTATAGAGGAAGGTGCCGGGGTAGGGTGCTGCGAGCGAGACCTGAATGGTGTGCGGGTTGATCTCGTTGGCGAAGCGGATGGTCTCCTCGATGGTCTCCTTGGTCTCGCCGGGCAGGCCGAGAATGAAAGTACCGTGGATGACGATGCCGAGATCGTGGCAGTCCTTGGTGAAGCGGCGCGCCACGTCGACCAGCATGCCCTTCTTGATATTGTGCAGGATCTGTTGATTGCCGGACTCGTAGCCGACGAGCAGAAGCCGCAAGCCGTTGTCCTTCATCACCTTCAGCGTCTGATAGGGGACATTGGCCTTGGCATTGCAGGACCAAGTGATG
>JANWJA010000107.1 GCA_025449615.1 Methyloceanibacter sp. | reverse complement strand
TGGCGTTGCCGACGGTGACGACGCTGGCGAGCTTCTCGGATGCTGCGCGATAAACACCTTGCTCGCTCGCGGGGAGCGTCTTCCGCCACAGGCCAGGCTCTGACTTTTCGAGTGTCACGGTCTCTTCCTTGCCGGAAGGCGAGGTCAGGGTGACGGGATCCACCGCGTCCTTGATGGTGCGGCGTTCGATGGTGAGGGTGTCGCCGCGGCTCGTGACCTTCAGCATTTCCTCTTCGAGGTCGGGCTCCTTCATCAGCCAATGGGCGAGGCGGCGCATCAGATCGGTATAGGGTCCGCCGCCATCATAGCCGCGTGCCCAGAGCCAAATATGGTCTGACAGTAGCAGCGCCACGCGGCCCTTGCCGCGCTTGCCGAGCACCAGCAGGGGAATGCCGTCCGGACCTTCCATGACCACTTCGGCGTCACGCGGCTCGGATTCGGCAATGCGGAACCAATGTCCCCAAGAAGGCTCGTCGCCTTTTGCTCCGGGCAGGTCGTTGGTTACGGGGTGCTTCTCTCCGAGCTCGGTGAGCTTTGCCTTGAACGGCTTCTCCACGACGCGGCCGGTCGGCGCTGCCGGCAGCACCGTGCCGAGCGGCGTCCTGTAGAGGCTGAGCGGCGAGGCATAGTCGTCGCCGGAGGACACCAGCACCGCGCCGCCGCGCTCGACATAATGGGCGACATTCTCGAGATAGAGCAGAGGCAGCACGCCGCGGCGTTGATAGCGGTCGAAGATAATCAGGTCGAACTGGTCGAGCTTCTCCTGGAATAATTCGCGGGTCGGGAAGGCGATCAGAGAGAGCTGATTGATCGGCGTGCCGTCTTGTTTTTCCGGCGGACGCAGAATGGTGAAATGCACGAGGTCGACGGCAGCGTCCGATTTCAGCATGTTGCGCCAGGTGCGCTCGCCGGCATGAGGCTCGCCGGAGACCAGCAACACGCGCAAATTCTCACGCACGCCTTCGACGGTGAGCACGGTGCGGTTATTGATGGTGGTGAGCTCGCCGGGAGCGGCCTCCGCCTCGATCTCAACGATGTTGGGGCCGGCATGGTCGATCTTCACTGGGATCACGACCTTGTCGCCGACCTTCGCGCTTTGGGTCGTGGCCGCTTCGCCTTGGTGGGTGACGCTCAGCTTGACGGGCCCGGTATTCCGCGGCGTCGACTCGGTGACTTTGACCTCGATATTCTGCTGGCCGCCGACCAGGCCGAAACGCGGCGCCTTGATCAACTCTAGCCTGCGGTCGAATTCGCCGGGCGTGCCTGTCAGAAGCGCGTGCACCGGGGCTTCGAAGCCGAGGGCCGCGGCATTGGTAGGGACATCGTGAACTTCGCCGTCGGTGATCATGACAACGCCGGCCAGGCGGTCCGGCGGCACGTCGGCCAAAGATTTGGCGAGATCGGTGAACAGCATGGTGCCGTCGCGTTCGCCGTCGGATGAGGTCGAGCTCGAATGCACGTAACGCACTTCGAGATCGGGAAGCTCCTTGAGCTTCGCCTCCAGGTCCTTGCGTACCGCCTCGGTCCGCTCGACGCGGCCGGAAATGGTTTGGCTCTGGCTGTCGTCGACCACGACCGCGAGGATGTCCTTCAGCTTCTCGCGGTCCTCTTGCTTCAGCTGTGGATTGGCGAGCGCGAGCAGGATCAGCGCGTAGGTCGCGAAGCGAAGCAGCGCGCCGCGCCTCGACCGCCAGAGCAGCAGCGCGAGCAGGAGAATGCCGAGCGCGGCCAAGACCCAAAGCACGGGCCAGGGCACGAGAGGGGCGAATTCGATCGACCAGTTCATCGCGTTCACTGCCCCAATCGTTCAAGCAGAGCAGGGACGTGGACCTGGTCTGCTTTGTAATTGCCGGTCAGCGCATACATCACGATGTTGACGCCTGAGCGAAAGGCCATCTCGCGCTGTACCTCGCCGCCGGGCACGACGGGATAAAGCGGCCGATTGGCGCTATCGAGCGCCCAGGCGGAGGCGAAATCGTTGGAGGTGATGACAATCGAACTGACGCCATCGGTCCGGGAGCGCTCGGCTTGGCCGTCATTGGTATTTTCGGCCTCGACCCAGAGAGAGCCGCCGTCCCAACGGCCGGGGAAAGACTGCAACAGATAGAACGACTTAGTGAGAACGTGATTTTCGGGGACTGGCTCGAGCGGCGGCACGTCGAGCTGACCAATTAACTGGGTTAGGCCCTTGTTCTGCGTGTTGCCGCCGATCGCGGTGCCTTGATCGCGGGTATCGAAAACAATAAGCCCGCCCTGCTTCATGAAGGCGTCGACCTTGGCGAGCGTTGCGTCGGAGAGAGGCGCTGCATCCTCGCGCACCGGCCAATACAGCACCGGGAAGAAGGTGAGCTCGTCCTTGTCGATATCGACGCCGATCGGCTCGCCGGGTTCCAGCGCCGTGCGCGCCTTGAGAACCTTGCTCAGGCCGGCAAGACCCTCGGCGCTGGCGTCATCGATCTGCTGGTCGCCGGTCAGCACGTAAGCGAGATGCGTCTGCAATGACGATTTGAGCGCAAAATCGTCCGCGCTGTTTGTCGCCGGCGCCCGCTCGGTGGCGGGTGCTTGCTCCGCTGTCTGGGCTCTCGCGTGCTGAGCTTGTAGAGGCAGGAGCGCCAGCGCGAAGAGCAGCGTCGCGGCAACGGCCCTGCGCCGCCGCCTGAGCTGGATTGCAGAGCTCATCACCAGCATGACGAACACATCGATCAGGAATAGCGCGAGCGCCGCAAGATAGAGATAAGGCTCCAGCGCGAGCGGCTTGCGTAAGACGTAGCCGCTGGTCTGTGCCGCGCCCTCGATCGCTGCGAGCGGCACCAGCTTGGTCTTCGGCGTGACGAGGTTCAAAGCTCTGGCCGCGCCGGATGGTCCGTAATAGCCGGGCGGATGGTCGGGCCCAGGTACGGTGGTATCGAGCTTGTCGGGAGAGAGCGCCGCGGCAAGCGGCGGCGGGGGCGTCAACGTGCCATAGCCGTCGAGCGTCTGGATCGGCGGTAATGCGCCGCCTTCGGTCGCGCTTGCGTTACCGGCTTGCGCGGCGTCGGTCGCGGCGGCCTTGTCGGCGCCTTGCGTTTCGATCTTGGTCGAGCCGAGCGCCACGGTGCGGCGGAGCATATCGACGAAGAGACCGGAGAGAGGCAGATTCGACCAGTCGGCGTTGGCGGTGACATGGAACAGCACGACTAGGCCTTGGCCTTGCTTCGCTGCCGTCACCAAAGGCGTGCCGTCGCCGAGCCGCGCCCAGATATTGGCGTCGGTCGCGACCGTGGGATCGGCGAGCACTTGCCGGTTCACTTTCACGTCGTCCGGAACGCTCAAGCCGCGGAACGGACTTTGATCGTCGAAGGGGGCGAGCGGTTGCGGCGTGCTCCAGGACAACGAACCGCCGAGAGAGCGGCCGCCACGGCGGAGTGCCACAGGCAGTAATTCGTCGCCGCCTTGCTCCAGCCTCGGCCCGGCAAAGCGGATCAGGACACCGCCGGATTTCAGCCATTGCTCCAATTCTTCGGTGGTGCTCGGCGGCAGCTTGCCGATATCGGCGAGCACGATGGCCGAGACATGCTGATCGAGCAGTTCGTGAATGGCGTTGGCGACGTTGCCCTCATTCGGCGCGATGATATCGGCGTAGGGGCTGAGCGCGCGCTTCACATAGTAGAGAGGCGAGAGCAGCGGCTGTGCGGCCTCGCGCGACTCGCCAGAGACGATGCCGACACGATGCCAGCCGGAACGCGCGTCGAGAAGATAGACAGCGCCGGCGGAATGTTCGCCGGCAATCTCGATCCGCGCCACCTGGTTGCGAATTTCGAGCGGCAGATCGAATTTGGCTTCGGCCTCGTGGCTGCCGGGGGCAAGCGTGAAGGCGGCTTCGCCCAGTGGCTCGCCGCGGCCGGTGACGGCTTTGACGGTGCCGGAGCGCGGGCCGTCGGCGCCGTCGAGAACGCGTGCGACGAGCGCGCCAGTCTCGCCTTCGGCCTGGCCAAGGGCGAGCGCGGCATCGTCGGCGCCGGGACTGAGTACTGCAATGCTGCCGCCCGAGCCTGCCAGCTTCTTCAAGCTCTCTGCGAAGGCAGCGCCATCGCCATAGTCGAGCCCGTCGGAGAGATAGAGCGCGCTGTAATCCTTGGCCCCCTCGAGAACCTTCTCGAGCTTGCCGGCAAGGGCGGCGCGGTCGGGCGCATAAGGCTTTGGTGTCAGGCCAGCCGCCTGCTCGCGGGCGTGGTCGGCGGAGAGCACCTCGCTTACCGCATCGCCCGGCGCGGTCGGCGCCAGCACCACAGTGCGGCCTTCGCGATTGGCGCGGTCGATCGCCGCCTCGACGGCCTCGCGGCGCGCGGGCCAATGCGAGGCGGAGGCCCAGCCATTATCGACGACGAGAAGGAGCGGGCCTGAGCCGGCGAGGGTCTGCCGATCCGGATTGAGAATGGGTTGCGCCAGCGCAAAGATAATCAGTGCTGCGAGCAGCACGCGGAGCAATGTCAGCCACCACGGGCTGTGCGCCGGAGTCTCCTCCGTGGTCTTGAGGTCCTTCAGCAGCCAGGTCGTCTCGATGGCGACATGACTTGGGCGCGGCGGGGTTAGCCGCAACAGCCACCAGATCGCCGGCAACGCAGCGAGGCCCAAGAGAAGCCATGGTGAGAGGAAACCGATCGAGCCGAGCGTCATCATGGATGCGGCTCCGAGTCAGTTTCGCTCGCTAACGCGGTCATGGGCGCGCGATAGCGATAATCAGTTTCGAGCCCGGCGAGACGATTATGCAGCGCGAGCAAAGCTTCTTCCGCCGGACGGTCTGTATGATGCAGCAGGAAGGACCAATCGAGCCGCTTGGTAAGCTCGATGAGATCGGTGCGGTGACGCTTGAGACGCGCCTGATAGCGTCCCCGCAATTGTTCGACACGGCCGATGGTCACCCGCTCGTTGCGCTCGATCGAAGTGAACTCGGTGCGGCCATCGTAAGGCAGCGTTTCCTCGGCGGGATCGAGAATCTGGACCAGGTGGCCGCGCACGCCTTGAGCGGCGATGGCTTCCAGGCGCTCTGCGGTCGCCTCGATCGGTTCAAGCCAATCGCTGAATAGAATGCATTCGGCGAAGCGGCTCAGCCTTGCGGGAGGCGGCAAACTCTCCTCGCCTCGGTCATCAGTCACCAAAGCTTCCGCGATGCGATGCGCGACGTGGCGCCCAGTGTAGGGACGTCCACCGAACACGCCGATCCGCTCGCCGCCGCGCGCAAGCAGATCGCTCAAGCTAAGCGATAGAACGAGGGCCCGGTGTTCTTTGGTACAAGGCGCGAGATAGGACCGGAAGCGCATCGAGGGGGAAAGATCGACCCAGAGCCAGGCGGTATGGGCAGCCTCCCATTCGCGCTCGCGCACGAAGATATTGTCGGAGCTCGCCGACCGCCGCCAGTCGACGCGAGAATATGAGTCGTTGGTGTCGAAGTGCCGGAATTGCCAGAAGGTCTCGCCGGGTCCGGCGCGACGGCGGCCGTGAATGCCGTGGGTGACGGTATGGGCGACACGCTGCGCTTCGATCAAAAGCGCAGGCATCCGCGCCGCAAGCTCGTGGGCTTCGGATTCCTCGGCCGGGAACGGCCTAAGCTTTGTCTCCTCTAGTCTAGCCAAGCTCTGATCATCCCAATGGCCGGACGAGACGGGCCACCATATCGGTCATCTGGATGCCTTCGGCGCGGGCGGCGAATGTGAGCGCCATGCGATGCTTGAGCACGGGCTCGGCGAGATCGATCACGTCGTCGACGGAGGGTGCCAGCCTGCCATCGATCATCGCCTTGGCGCGGACGGCGAGCATCAAGGCCTGACTTGCGCGGGGACCCGGTCCCCACGCGATTAGATCGTCCAGCGTCTTGTCGTTGCCGGTACCGGGCCGCGCGGAGCGGACCAGTTTCAGAATGGCGTCGACCACCTGGTCGCCGACGGGAAGCTCACGCACGACACGCTGCGCCATCATCAGCTCCTTGGGCGACAGAACCTTTTTCGGGGTGTGATCCTCGATGCCGGTGGTGGCCAGTATCATGCGGCGCTCGGCGGCTTCGTCGGGATAGGACACATCGATCTGCAACAGGAAACGGTCGAGCTGCGCTTCTGGCAGCGGGTAGGTGCCTTCCTGCTCCAGCGGATTTTGCGTAGCGAGCACGTGGAAGGGCCGGGGCACGTCGTGGCGGACGCCGGCAATCGTCACATGATGTTCCTGCATCGCCTGCAGCAGGGCCGATTGCGTTCTCGGGCTGGCGCGGTTGATTTCGTCCGCCATCAACAGTTGGGTGAACACGGGACCCTGGACGAAGCGGAAGCTGCGCTTGCCGCTCTCGCCCTCTTCGAGCACTTCGGACCCAACGATGTCCGACGGCATCAGGTCCGGCGTGAATTGGATGCGCTTGTTGTCCAGCCCGAGTACGGCGCCGAGCGTCTCGACGAGGCGGGTCTTGGCGAGGCCGGGAACGCCGATCAGGAGCGCGTGTCCGCCCGACAGGATGGTGATCAGCGCAAGCTCGATGACGTGGTCTTGGCCGAAGATGATGGATGAGGTGGTCTCGCGCACCGTCTGCATCTTGGCGGCGACTTCTTCGCTACGGTCGATCAACTGGTCTTTGGTGCTGGTCATGGCGTTCGGTTTGGCTCGCGCTGCTTTTGCTAGGGATTAAAGGGCTAGATATCTTACGGACAAGGGCACCGGTGTTGAAAGCATTTGGCGATCAATCTCCGTCACAATCGCGGTTCCGGGTTGTCGTCGGGGCCCAAGTAGGTGTCAAATTGGGCCGGCCCGCAAGGAAGAGGCTTCAATGTCCGATCAGGACGATAGTGCCATTTTGGTAGCATCTGGCGGGGGTCGCGGCAAACCGACTCCCGCAACATTGCCGAAGATTAATAGTTGTGGGGATATCGGGCTCAAAATCGGGCGCGACGGGACCTGGTATTATGAAGGCAGCCCGATCGGCCGGAAGACCCTGGTCAGGCTTTTCGCCTCGGTGCTGCGGCGTGAGGCGGACGGCTATTATCTTGTAACGCCTGTTGAAAAAGTCCCGATCGAGGTCGAGGACGCGCCCTTTCTCGCGGTGGCGATGGAAGCCATGGGCGAAGGGAAGTCGCAGGCGCTCCGCTTCCGGACCAATCTCGACGACATGGTGGAAGCCGGGCCCAAGCATGGATTGAGCTTTCGCGTCGAGCCCGACGGCAGCTTTACACCCTACGTCGAATTGCGCGACGGTTTGCCGGCGCGGCTGACCCGGCCCGTGTTCTACGAGCTTGTCGCGCTTGCGGGTGAGGGCCCGGCCGGGCAGGGGCAGGGCGTTTGGAGCAACGGCGTCTTCTTTGCCTTTCCGGCGACGGCTTCGGCTTAAGGCTTTCACGGCCTCGCTTTAAGGCCCGCGCCTCTGTATGGTCTGCCCGCTCTGATTTAAGGGGACTGCCTCGATGCTCCGCATCGCTCTGATCGACGTCATTCTATTTGCGCTGCCATTCATCCTCTATGGCGCCTATGTCTTGGCGACGCGTGGCGAGGATCGCGATGGGGTGTTCCAGCACGCGCCAATTGTATGGCTGACCGCCGCGGGATGCGGGCTGCTGCTGGCGACCATGGTGACGCTGGTGCACTTTTCCGGCGGGAAGCCCGGCGGGACCTATCATCCTCCGGAAAATGTCGGCGGAGTCGTCAAGCCCGGAACGATCGACTGAACGCGATGGCAGGTGGCGACAAGACCGGGTTGGCTTCGCTCAAAGACGCGGCTTGGCTGACGCGCAAGGCGACGCAAGCCGTGTTCGATGCCTTGAGCGGCGAGGGCGTGGAGACGCGCGCCGTCGGCGGCGCTGTGCGCAATGCCTTTCTCAAACTGCCGGTCGCCGAGGTCGATCTCGCCACCACCGCCACGCCGCAAGAGGTGATCGCGCTCGCCGATAAGGCTGGACTGAAAGCGGTCCCGACCGGGATCGAGCACGGCACAGTCACGGTGATCGCCGACGGCGCGCCGTTCGAGGTGACCACGCTCCGGCGCGACGTCGAGACCTTCGGCCGCCATGCCGAGGTCGCCTTCACGCGCGATTGGGAGGCTGACGCGAGACGCCGCGACTTCACGCTGAATGCGCTTTATGCCGATCGCGATGGATGCGTGTTCGATCCGCTTCATGGCTATGACGATCTTGCGGCTGGCCGGGTGCGCTTCATCGGCGATCCCGCGGAACGGATCCGCGAGGATTATTTGCGCATCCTCCGCTTCTTTCGCTTCAACGCCTATTACGGCAAGGGGCCGCTCGATGAAGCGGGCTTAAAGGCTTGCGTAGCTTTGCGAGGCGGCCTTGCGCAGCTTTCGGCGGAGCGCATCTGGATCGAGCTGAAGCGCATCTTGATGGCGCCGCGCGCGACGGACGCCATCGAGGCTTTGTTCGATTACGGCTTGCTCACGGAGATTCTCGGCGGGGTACCGCGTCTCCTCGACTTCGAGCGGCTGGTCGCGATCGAGGCTGCCAATGGCGTGGCGGCCAGCGCAGCCTTGCGCCTCGCCGTGCTTGCCATCTTTGTGGTTGAGGACGTCGCGCGCACGGCGGAACGTTTAAGGTTGTCGAACGTCGAGCAAGGTATCCTCGCGCTGGCTGCCGATGTTCTCATCGGTCTGCCACGAGAGAGTTTCGCGAAGGCCGCGCTCTATCGGCTTGGTCCCGATGCGTACCGCGCCGCTGCTCTAATCGCGTGGGCGCGGTCAGGCGATGCGGTGGACGATCCACGATGGATCGAAGCGCTCAAGCTGCCCGATCGCTGGCAGGCGCCGGCGTTTCCATTGCGCGGGCAAGACGTCATGGCGCTCGGGATCGCGGGGCCGGAGGTTGGCATAATGTTGCAGCAACTTGAGCAAGAGTGGATCGAAGGCGGCTTCGCCGAGACGCGCGAGCGGCTCCTTGAAAGAGCGGCGACGCTTAGCCGTGCGTAAAGTTAGAGCCGCTCGATCAAGGCCATGGCCGCGGCCGGCGCCTTCAACTTTCCTTCGTGGATGAAATAAACGAATACATCGCGGGGGTGCGGCTTCGATTCCGGCGCGGCGAGCAGCTTCAGATCTTGCGGCGCTTCGCCTTTCGCCCAAATTTTGGCGCGCGCTGCCCAGGCATCGAGCGCCTTCGGCGGATAGGCGGCAGCGAGTTTGTCGTCGCCCTGCTGCAGCCGCGCATAGACCACATCGCCGCTGAGATCGGCAATGTTCGGCCAAGCCTCGGCGTCGGTATAAACGGGGGCGGCGCCCGACTCGCGAAGCAATTCGATGAAGCGCGGGATCTCGAAGCTGCGATGACGTGCTTCAATGACGTGGTTGAGCTTCAGCCCGCCGAGCTCTTTGGGGAGCAGCGCGAGGAACTTGGCGAAGTCCTCTTCGTCGAATTGCTTGAACGGTGCGAACTGCCAGAGGATGGGACCGAGCTTGTCGCCGAGCTCGCTCAAGCCAGAGCCGATGAAACGCTCGATGAATTTGCCGGTTTCGGCCAGCACTTTTTGTTGTGTGACAAGGCGCGGGCCTTTCACCGAAAAGACGAAGCTTTGCGGTGCAGTGTCGGCCCATTTGCGGAAGCTTGCGGGGCTTTGCAGGCGATAATGGGTGGCGTTGATTTCGATCGTGGTGAGGTGTTGCGCGGCGAACGCAAGCTCGTCGGCCTGCTTCAAGCCCTTCGGATAGAAGACGCCGCGCCAGGGCGGATAGACCCAGCCGCCAATGCCGGCGCGGATGGTTCGCCCCTTCGAGACGACCATGAGTTCCCCCATTCGCTTGAATCACTCGGCGTCGGGTGAATAGACCTGGAAATTGTCGAAATAGAATTCACCGCGTCCGATCGAGATCATTCCGGTGTGGTTGCCTTCGAAGCCCGTGCCGTCGATCGAGCCTACCACTTCGTCATCGATCCGGAATTCCACCTTGCCGGAATCGAGCGTGTTGACCTCCAGCGTCGCGCCGTCGTGATAAGCGTGGGCGCCTTGCGAAACGGTTTGCAGGCCGCTCTCGTCGCGCCTCAGGATTTGATAGCCATCCTTCGTCAGGACGAAGGCGAGGTAGGTTTTGCCGTCGGGGTCGAAGCGGTACAGCACGCCCGCGCCCGAATCCTTGTCCTCGAACGTGCCGTTCACGTCGACATCGACAGAAGACACCGAGAGATCGAGAGGCTTATCGCTTTCACTCAGGCCAAGTTGAACGTAGCGCACGGCGTCCTTGTTGTCGTGATTGGCTACCACGTATTCTCCGTCCTCGATCTTGGCCGACCATTGTCCGTCATTGCCGAGCGCCAGGACGC
>JANWJA010000106.1 GCA_025449615.1 Methyloceanibacter sp. | reverse complement strand
TGCCGAAGAGCAGATGCTCCACAAACGCTTCGGGCGCGTCATCACCAATTGGCGCGAGATCATGAGCCGCACTAAGAAATTGACATTCCTTACGGCGACATACCGGCAGGCGGCCGTGATCTTCCCGTTCGTCGTGGTGAGTCCGGTCTATTTCTTCTCCACCTTGAAGCTCGGCGGACTGATGCAGATCGCGTCAGCGTTCGGACAGGTGCAGTCCGCACTTTCGTTCTTCGTCTCAGCCTATAGCAGCATCGCCGAATGGAAGGCCGTACTCGACCGTCTCGCCGGTTTCGAGACGTCGCTCGATTGGGCGAAGGCGCTCGACGCGACGGCGCCGCAAATGAAGACAGAGAAAGATGCGCGTGCCGCTTTCAAGGTCGACCACCTCGCCGTAGGCCTCCCGAATGGCAAGGAAATCGTGCGCGTGGCGGGATTATCGATCGCACCCGGCGAGCGCGTGCTGGTGAGTGGACCTTCGGGTTCGGGCAAGACCAGCCTCTTCCGCGCCTTTGGCGGGGTCTGGCCATTCGGCAAAGGTTCCATCAGCGTGCCGGAAGGTGCGCATTTGCTGGTGTTGCCGCAGCGGCCCTATCTCCCCTTGGGCAGTTTGCGCGGCGCACTCGCCTATCCCGGGCCTGAGGATGCGTTCTCGCTCGATCAGATCAAAGAGGTGCTCAAAGCTGTCGGGTTGGGAGAACTCGAGGGGAGGCTCGACGAAACGTCCTATTGGGCAGATCAACTCTCGGGCGGGGAGCAGCAGCGGCTTTCAATCGCGCGGGCGCTGTTGCAGAAGCCGGACTGGCTATTCCTCGACGAGGCCACATCCGCGCTCGATGAAGAGTCCGAAGCCAGCCTCTACAAGTTACTGCTGAAGCGGTTGCCTAAGGCCGCGATCGTCTCGATCGGCCACCGCTCGAGCCTCAACATTTTCCACGACCGCTACTTTACGCTCGAGCCGCATAAAGAGGGTCATTACAGCTTGACGGAAACCAAACGCGGACGCGACAGGAAGGCGAAGGACGCGGCAGACGTAAGTCCGGCGTGATTTCCCAACGAGGCGTGAAGCGTGGCGACTACCGGCCTTTCAATTCGCAGCCGCTCGCCGATTTGAGGCGATTGGGCTTGTCCCATTCGTTGGTGGGCAATTTGTCGAATGGCGACTCGAAGCTCTGCTTCACCATGGAAAAGCCTGTCGGCGTGGATGAGCCGCCGGCGAAATCGACGATCCAAAAATAATCGTAATTATCACCAGGCCAGGTCGGGGGAACGTCTTGAAGTGCATCGAGCTTCAAGAGTTGCCGCAGTGTAATTTTCCGATCAGAGCCTGCTTCAAGTTTCGCATTGGCGATGTGCCGGTGCTCCCAGACCATGACCACAATCTTGCCGTCGAGTTTGGGGTCGGCCATCAGCGCCTCGACCGCTTGTTCGGTACGGCGGTTTAGCGACTTGATCGAGACCTCCTTCTTCTTCTCAGGCTCGGGCACCACGGAAAAGAGCGTGATCGGCAGCTGCCAGCTCTCCGCGGCGGGGGAAGCGAGCTCGAGGGTATGCAGCGTGATGGCGTAGAACGCGGCCGGCTGCTCTCCGGTGGAGAATAGGGAATTCTTGGAATCGCGACCGAGAAAATTGGCGGCGAGCGCCTTGGCGCGTTGCTGGCCGACGCCGCAAAGCTTCCACTCATCGGCCTTCTCGCCGTGGCGCAGAATGATGATGCGGGATGGCGTGGCGAGGCTCGCGCCGGCAGAGGCGACGATGAAAAGAAGAGCGACGAGACAACGGATCATGCCCGAAAGTTCCCCCGAGAGCGGCGATGGACGCACCAAGGCGACTCTTTTCACGCACTCTAGGGCACACCATGCACGCGACGAGAGGCCGGAATGTGACCGACAGAGGCCAGGCTCAGGATGATGGAACCTTGGAAAGACGCTGCACGATCTCATCGCGAAGCTGCACGCTCTCAGGCTTCCAGCTTGCGCGGCGCGCGCCGATCAGGTGGGCCTGGGATCGCAAGATCAGCCCATCCTCCAATAATTTCAAGTGATTGGCGCGAAGCGTGGTCCCGGTGGTGGTGATATCGACAATCAGCTCGGCGGTGCCGGCGGCAGGCGTCGCTTCCGTCGCACCGACACTTTCGACGATGCGATAACCGGCAACGCCATGGGCGGCGAAGAAGCGCCTGGTCAGGTTCATATATTTGGTGGCGACGCGGAGCCTACGCCCATGCTCGCGCATGAATTGAGCGGCGACATCTTCCAGATCGGCCATACGGGAGACATCGACCCAGCAATCCGGCACGCCGACGATCACATCGGCACGACCGAAGCCGAGGGGACGCAAGAATTCAACGCTGCTACTCACATCGGCAATCGTCTCGCGAATAAGGTCCTCGCCGGTGACGCCGAGATGCACGCGGCCAGTCCTTAGCTGGTGCACGATCTCGGCGGCGGACAGATATGCGACCTCGACATTATCCACACCTTCGAGCGCGCCACGATAGCCGCGCTCGTGCCCGATCCTCTTCAAGCCGAGCCCGGCGCGCTGAAAAGTTTCGGCCGCCGCGTCCTTCAGCCGGCCCTTCGAGGGGATGGCGATGATCAGCGGGGCCCTCATCGCGGCGTCCCTTGAATAGCGGCGAGCAGACGCTCGGTGTGGATCGCGGAGCCAACGGCAGGCACAGCCCGCGGGCTGCCGAGATCTGTCAGGAGGGCGTCATAACGCCCGCCGCCCGCGATGTGCAACGTCTCGCGGCCGCGTGTTTCGATCTGAAAGACGAGGCCGGAATAATATTCGAGGCTGCGGCCGAACTCGGTGGCGAAGATCGCATTGCTCAAATCGAGGCCATCGCGCATGAGCCGCTCGAAGCGGCGCGTCTCGGCAGCGAGCGCATCGCCAAGATCGATGCCTGCACCCTTGGCGACCAAAGCGATGCGGTCGATCGCCTCTTTTGGCTTGGCTGACACGGCAAGGTAATAGTCGATCACCGTCGCCATTTCCTTCTTCAGGGGCTGGGCGCGGAGATCGGCGGCGAGATCGAGCAGACGCTCGACGATCTCGGCGAGGGTGCGATTGCCGGCGAGCGGCAGGCCCTTGGTCTCGAGGTAGTTGGCGACCAACTCCTCGGCGCGTGTGACATCTTCCGTACCGATCGTTGCGGCAAGCTCGGCGCCGGCACCCTCCCCGTTGGGACGTTCACCGCGCGCGAGTCTCGCCAACAGCACGTGGAACACCGGCGGCCGCCAGAAATAGTGACGGAGCTTTAAGCGCCAGCGCTCCGGCAGATCGAGCGCATCGAGCAGCGCATAGAACAAGCCGATATCGCCGAAGCGAAGCCCATAGTCCTTGAGGCCTGCGCCACGCACGGCTTCCACGGCGAGCAGCACCGTCTCGGCATCAGCCTTCTCGCGGTCCTCGGCACCGAAGCTCTCGATGCCGGCCTGACGAAATTCGCGTGGGTGAGCCTGGCTGCCACCGCCAGGCTGAAAACGAAACGCGGGGCCGTTATAGCAATAGCGGGCTTCGACCTTGGCCTCCGGGTGACGCTCGAGATAAAGCCGCGACACCGGCACGGTGAGGTCCGGCCGGAGGCAAAGCTCCTCGCCCGCAAGATCGTTGAAGACATAGGTGCGGTTCCGGATCGCCTCGCCGACACGGTCGAGGAAAATATCGGCAGGCTGGATGATGGAAGGCGCAACCGGCTCGTAGCCTGCCCTCGTGAACAGGCCGAGCAGGGCTGCGGCTTGCGCCTCCAACGCCTCGAATTCTTTCGCCGATTCAGCGGCCATGGCTCAGCTCTTGTGACGCGCGAGCACGCGCTTCACCGCTTCGACTAGCTCACTCTCCTTAACGGCGAATTGCGCTTCGGCCTGCTTCTTCAGATATTCGTCGCGATCCTTGGTCGAGGTGATATTGCCGCCGAGGATCAGATCCTTGATGGTGACCTCGCCTTTCGCCTTTTCGTCGCCGCCTTGGATGACGGCGCAAGGCGAGTTACGTTTGTCGGCATATTTCATCTGCGCCTTCATGCCGGCCTCGCCGAGATAGATTTCAGCACGGATGCCGGCGGCACGGAGCGTTTGCGCTATCTTCTGGTAGTCGGCCATGCGGTCTTTATCGAGCACGAGGATGACGACGGGGCCTTGTGTCGCTTCTGCCCCAATCTTGCCGAGCGTCTTGAGACCGAACAGGAGACGCGACACGCCGATGGAGATCCCGGTGGCCGGCACCTTCTCGCCGGTGAACCGCTCGACGAGACCGTCATAGCGTCCGCCGCTGACGACGGAGCCGAGACGGATGGGCTGACCGCGCTCGTCTTTTATGGGAGATGTCAGCTCGGCCTCGAACACGGGGCCGGTGTAATATTCGAGACCACGAACGACGGAGGGATCGATGCGTATCTGGTCCGACCCGAACCCCGACGCCCGAACTAGATTCTCGATTTCGTCCATCTCATCAAATCCGGCCGAAGCAACCTCACTCTCGTCGAGCAGCTTGTTCCAAGCATCTACTTTGGCTGACGGACCTCCTTCGAGGTGGCGCTTGTGCTGAACGACCGCCAATACATATTCAATTTGGATCGGGTCTAACTCAGCTCCCTTCGTAAAATCTCCGCTCTCGTCTTTGCGGCCTTTCCCCAGCAGCCCCCGAACACCATCGACTCCCAATCGGTCGAGTTTGTCGATTGCTCGTAAGACGCCAAGTCTCTTTCCAGCGTTGGCGTCCCCGCCTAAATCAATAGCTTCCAGCACGCCATCAAGCACTTTGCGGTTATTGACCCTCACCACATATTGCCCGCGCGGGATGCCAAGCGCTTCCAGCGTGTCGGCGGCGAGCATGCAGAGCTCGGCGTCGGCTGCGATCGACGAGGCGCCAACCGTATCGGCGTCGAATTGCATGAATTGGCGGAAGCGTCCCGGTCCCGGCTTCTCGTTCCGCCACACTGGTCCCGATTGATAGCGGCGAAAGGGCTTCGGCAGCGATTGGTAATTCTCGGCGACGTAGCGGGCGAGCGGCGCGGTCAGATCATAGCGCAGCGACAGCCATTGCTCGTCGTCGTCCTTGAAGGAGAACACGCCTTGGTTCGGCCGGTCCTGATCGGGGAGAAATTTACCGAGCGCGTCGGAATATTCGATTGCCGGTGTATCCAGCGACTCGAAGCCATAAGATTCGAAGACACCGCGAATGGTGGCGAGCATGGTCGCGGTCGCGCGAATCTCTTCGGCGCCCGTGTCGAACAGGCCTTTCGGCAGGCGGGCCACAGGACGGGCCGGCTGGTCTATCTTACTCATGGGGGCTTATTGCTGACTTGGACACCAAAAGTCGTTGCGTTCTAACGCATTGGTGTCGGCCCAGCAAGCTAAGGGGCTAAGGCTTCGGCTATTTGGCGGGCAATGGAGTCGAGATCATTTCGCGGACCAGCCTGGCCAAGGCCTTGGGGTCGTAGGGCTTGTCCACATATTTCGTGATGGTGTCGGAGGCGGTGCACTCCCCGGCCTGGGACCGGTCATACCCGGTCAAAAACAGAGTCCTGATCGGGCCATGCCGGCGCCGCGCCTCGGCAACGAGCTCGTGCCCGCTCATCCCTGGAAGCCCGATATCGGTCAGCAGCAGCGCGATGTCGGGATTGGCCTCGAGGGTTCTCAGGGCGACATCGGCCCGCGGCGCGCTCAGCACGCGATAGCCTTCGCTTTCGAGAAGATCCATGGTCGCCATGCCGACAAGAAAATCGTCCTCGACATAGAGCACCACGGGTGACGGCTCGCCGTTGTTCGGTTCGGCCGCGCCCTCGTCCACCGCGTCCCCCACGCGCGCTCGGAAAGCCCCCGTGCCCGCCGGCAGCAGCAATTCGACCGTGGTTCCCTCGCCAGGCACGCTTGTAATCTTCACGTCGCCGCCGAATTGCCGGATGGCGCCGTAGACCGTGCTGAGACCGAGACCGGTTCCCTTGCCAACCTCTTTCGTAGTGAAGAACGGCTCCAAAGCATGATCGAGCACGTCGGGCGTCATGCCGGTGCCAGTGTCTGAGACCGCGATGCACACATACTCGCCGGATGGAAGAATATCGTGATAGGCGATGCGCCGTTTCGCCGTGGAAACTTTTAAGGTGCCGCCACCCGGCATGGCATCGCAGCCATTCAAGACCAAATTGAGGACGCTGGTCTGCAGCTGACTAGGCTCAGCGATGATCCACTCCGCGTCAGGTGAAAATTCCAATTCCATTCGGACATTCTCATGGCAGCTCCGCCGGATCAGCGCGGCAATCTCTTCGAGCGCATCCCTAACCTTAAACTCCATGGGTTCGATCGACTGTTTGCGTGCAAAGACGAGCATTTGACGAACCACAGAGGCACCGTTGCGGGCGGCTTGCAGCGCTGCTTCGATTTGGCGGCGCGGGGTGCCTTGCAACGAGACGCTGCCTTGCACCAGCTGTAGATTGCTGATGATGGCCGTCAGCATGTTGTTAAAGTCGTGCGCGACGCCGCCGCTGAGTTGCCCGAGCGCCTCGAGCTTTTGCGCCTGATGCAATTGCTGGCGCGTCTGCTCCAG
>JANWJA010000105.1 GCA_025449615.1 Methyloceanibacter sp. | reverse complement strand
GAAGTCGATCAATGCCCTGGAAGAGGTGATGCGGGCCGACAAGCAAATTCTGCTGGCCGCGCAGAAGAATGCGGGCGACGACGATCCTGCGCCCGACGCCATCTACCAGATGGGCACGCTCGCCTCCGTGTTGCAGCTGCTCAAATTGCCCGACGGCACCGTCAAAGTGCTGGTCGAAGGCACCGTGCGCGCCGTGGTGAAGCGCTATACCGACAATGAGAATTATTTCGAGGCCGAGATCGACCGCGTGCCCGAGACGATCGGCTCCGAGGACGAGATCGAGGCGCTGTCGCGCTCGGTCGTGACTCAGTTCGAGAGCTACGTGAAGCTCAACAAAAAAATCTCGCCCGAGGTGCTGGGCACCACGGCGCAGATCGACGATTACTCGAAGCTCGCCGACACCATCGCCTCGCATATCGCCGTCAAGATCGCCGAGAAGCAGCAGATCCTCGAGATCACCACGATCTCCGAGCGGCTCGAGCGTGTGTTCACGCTGATGGAGAGTGAGATCTCCGTGCTCCAGGTGGAGAAGAAGATCCGGAGCCGAGTCAAGCGTCAGATGGAGAAGACGCAGCGCGAGTACTATCTGAACGAGCAGATGAAGGCGATCCAGAAGGAGCTCGGCGACGGCGAAGAGGGCCGCGACGATCTGGCTGAGATCGAGCAGAAGATCGAGAAGACCAAGCTGTCGAAAGAGGCTCGGGAAAAGGCGCTCGGCGAGCTGAAGAAGCTTCGCCAGATGAGCCCGATGTCGGCCGAGGCGACCGTCGTCCGCAACTATCTCGACTGGCTGTTGACGATCCCGTGGGGCGTCAAGGGCAAGATCAAGCGCGATCTCGACGAGGCCCAAGTGATCCTCGACGAGGACCATTATGGACTGGAGAAGGTCAAGGACCGCATCGTCGAATATCTCGCGGTGCAGAACCGCACCAATCAGCTGAAAGGCCCGATCCTCTGCCTAGTCGGTCCTCCCGGCGTCGGCAAAACCTCGCTCGGCAAGTCGATCGCGCGCGCCACCGGCCGCGAGTTCGTGCGTATGAGTTTGGGCGGCGTCCGCGACGAGGCCGAGATCAGAGGTCACCGCCGCACCTATATCGGCTCGATGCCCGGCAAGGTCATCCAGTCGATGCGGAAGGCGAAGAAGGTGAACCCGCTCTTCTTGTTGGACGAGATCGACAAGATGGGTGCGGACTTCCGCGGCGACCCGGCGTCGGCGCTGCTGGAAGTGCTCGACCCTGAGCAGAACCACACCTTCAACGACCACTACCTAGAAGTCGATTACGACCTCTCCAATGTCATGTTCGTGACCACGGCGAATACGCTGAACATCCCGCCGGCCCTGATGGACCGCATGGAGATCATTCGCATCGCAGGCTACACCGAATTGGAGAAGATTGAGATCGCACGTCGGCATCTCATTCCGTCGCAGACCAAGGCGCATGGTTTGGAGCCGGAGGAATGGGCGCTCGACAACGATGCCCTGAAGGAGATCATCCGGCGCTACACCCGTGAAGCGGGTGTGCGAAGCCTTGAGCGCGAGCTCGCCAAGCTCGCCCGGAAATCTGTGAAAGAGCTTCTCACCACGAAGAAGAAGAACATCGCGATCACGCTGAAGAACCTCGAAGATTATCTTGGCGTGCCGAAATATCGCTATGGCGAGGCCGAGCTCGAGGATCAGGTCGGCGTCGTCACGGGCCTCGCTTGGACCGAGGTCGGCGGCGAGATCCTGACCGTTGAAGGCGTGATGATGCCGGGCAAAGGCAAGATGACCGTCACCGGCAATTTGCGTGACGTGATGAAGGAATCGATCCAGGCCGCCAACGCCTATGTGCGCTCCCGGTCGGTCGAATTCGGCATCGAGCCACCTTTGTTCGAGAGGCGGGATATTCACGTTCACGTGCCTGAGGGCGCCACCCCGAAGGACGGACCTTCGGCCGGCGTTGCCATGGTTACCGCAATCGTTTCCTTAATGACCGGTATCCCGGTCAGGCGCGAGGTTGCCATGACCGGTGAGATCACGCTCCGCGGGCGGGTTCTGCCGATCGGCGGCCTCAAGGAAAAGCTCCTGGCGGCGCTCCGGGCCGGTATCAAGACCGTGATCATTCCTGACGAAAATGCCAAGGATCTCACGGAGATACCGGACGAGCTTAAGAATGCGCTGGATATCCGGACGGTCTCGCGGATGGATGAGGTGGTAAAAATCGCCTTCACCCACCCACCTCAGGCGATCGTCTGGGAGGATGAAAGCAAGGCCCGCGAGATCGCGGCGCCCAAGGACGAGACGCCAGCTGGCGTTACCGCCCATTGATCTGAGGGGCTAATTGCCCCTGTTTAGCCTTAATTGAATGGTCCGGCTCTCCACGGAGAGTCGGGCCATTTTTGTTGATTTTCCTAGCTTCTTGGGTCAGTCATATACCAGTTGTTTGCGATTCGAGCCGTACGTACTCCAACGCGGCCCCGCGATACAGACTGAACAGTCAGGGCCCGAGCGAAAGGATGAGACCCGTGAACAAAGCCGAGCTGGTCGCCCAAGTGGCGAAAGACTCCGATCTGTCAAAAGATTCGGCCGAGAAGGCCGTCGACGCAATTTTTAGCAACATTGAGAAAGCGCTTCGTGGCGGTGACGTCGTGCGCATCGTGGGCTTTGGCAATTTCCAGGTCGCACAGCGCAAAGCCTCCGAGGGCCGCAATCCGCGCACCGGCGAGAAGGTGCATATTCCCGCATCGAAAGTGCCGAAATTCCGCGCTGGCAAGGCTCTCAAAGAGGCCTGCAACAGCTAGGCGCTTAAAACGCGAAACAGATTTTTCAGGCGAAGCCTCGCGCGCCGTGGGGCTTCGCCTTATTGTTTCTAACAACGTTTCCGGACATGGTGCGAGCGACGGGCGGTTAGCTCAGCTGGTAGAGCGCCACGTTTACACCGTGGATGTCGGGAGTTCGAGCCTCTCACCGCCCACCACGCTTCGCCCTTACGGGCTACGCGTGGCGCAGAAGCAATGAGAGCAAAGCCACCGCGCCGCTGGGCTTCCAGCCGTCAACCAACATTTACGCCGCCGCAACACCTCTCAATCAGAGTACGATGTGAAGGCGTCGCAAAAACCGCACGGCGCCTTACCTTGACTTGGCGAATCCCAGGCCGTACATGCCAATTAGGATCGCCTCTGGCCGCCGAACAGGCCCGTTAGGGGGTGTAGCTCAGTTGGTTAGAGCGTCGGCCTGTCACGCCGAAGGTCGCGGGTTCGAGTCCCGTCACTCCCGCCATTTTGATCCTTCTCCAAATTGCCCTTGCGAGGCGGCAAAATCATGAGCCCGTTGCTTCAAACTTACCTTCCTCTCGTCATCTTCGTCGCAATCGCGTTCTTCATCGGCGCCGTGCTTCTCGCCGCGCCCTTTTTCATCGCACCGAACAAGCCTGATCCCGAGAAGGTCTCGACCTATGAATGCGGCTTTGAAGCCTTTGATGACGCCCGCATGAAATTCGACGTGCGCTTCTATCTCGTGTCGCTTTTGTTCATTATCTTCGACCTTGAGGTTGCCTTCCTGTTCCCTTGGGCCGTGGCCTTCGAGAAGGTAGGCGCTTTTGGCTTCTGGTCGATGATGGTTTTCCTCGCCATTCTGACCATTGGATTCGTCTATGAATGGCGGAAGGGCGCGCTTGAATGGGATTGATTCCAAACCCCGTCTTCGAGCAACCGAAGGAAGGTGCAGGCTCTGGCCTGATCGCCGCGCGTTCCGGATTCGGCGAATTTTCCGACCAGCTTGCCGATAAGGGCTTCCTGCTCACCAGCGCCGACGACCTCATCAACTGGGCGCGGACAGGCTCGTTGATGTGGATGACCTTCGGGCTTGCCTGCTGCGCGGTCGAGATGATGCAAGCCTCGATGCCGCGCTACGATCTCGAGCGGTTCGGCTTCGCGCCACGCGCATCCCCGCGGCAATCCGACGTGATGATCGTCGCCGGCACGTTGTGCAACAAAATGGCGCCGGCCCTGCGCAAGGTCTACGACCAGATGCCCGAGCCCCGCTACGTGATCTCGATGGGCTCGTGCGCCAATGGCGGCGGCTATTACCATTATTCCTATTCCGTGGTTCGCGGCTGCGACCGCATCGTGCCCGTCGACATTTATGTCCCGGGTTGCCCACCGACAGCCGAGGCCTTGGTTTATGGCGTGCTCCTTTTGCAGAAGAAGATCCGGCGGACCGGCACGATCGAACGCTGATCGGTCTAATTCAGTCTGGACGTTTTATGGATGAGGCTTTGAACGGACTGGGTGCGTACCTGGCGGAACAGCTGGGACCGAAGCTTTTTGGCTTTGACGTCACCCATGGCGAGCTCACCATCGGGGTCGAGCGTGAGGCCATCGTCGAGATCCTCACCTTCTTGCGCGACGATCCGAAAAGCCGCTTTGGCTGCCTCATTGACATTTGCGGCGTCGATTACCCGAAACGCGAGGAGCGCTTCGACGTCGTTTATCATCTGCTGAGCCCCTGGCTGAACCACCGCATCCGCGTGCGGATCCGGACCGACCCGGAGAACCCGGTCGACAGCGTGGTTGGCGTGTTCCCCGCCGCCAATTGGTTCGAGCGCGAGGCTTACGACCTCTACGGCATTCTGTTTGAGGGCCACCCAGATCTCCGCCGGCTCCTCACCGATTACGGCTTCGAGGGGCACCCGTTGCGCAAAGACTTCCCGCTCACTGGCTTCGTCGAGCTTCGATACGACGATCAACTGAAACGCGTGGTCTACGAGCCGGTGAAGCTGATGCAGGATTATCGGAGCTTCGACTTCTTGAGTCCTTGGGAAGGCATGGGCGCCGCTATTCCCGGCGATGAGAAGGCCGGCGAAGCCAAGCCGCGGGACGAAAAGCCATGAAGCCTTCCCTGCAACCGGGACTGACGCACAGTTTCTCTTACACCGTGCCGGTGGCTAAGACGGTGCCGCATCTCTATGACGAGGCGACCGAACTGCAAGTCATGCCGGAAGTCTTCGCCACCGGTTTCATGGTCGGGCTGCTGGAATGGACTTGCGTACAATTGCTGAAGCCGCATCTCGATGAGGGCGAGGGCAGTCTCGGCATCCATATCGACGTGAACCACAAATCGGCAACCCCTCCGGGCCTCGTCGTCACTGTCGAAGCGGAATGCATCGAGGTGAGGGGACCACGCGCAAAGTTCAGGCTTCGTGCCCATGACGGGTTTGACGAGATCAGCACCGGCACCCATGAGCGCTTCATCGTGTCGTGGGACCGTTTCCGCCGTGGCATCGCCGCCAAACTCGAAAGGGCGGCAGAACTGGCGGCCGCACCATGACCGACATGGAGAAACCCCAAGCGGAAGACCGCAAGTTCACCATCAATTTCGGACCGCAGCATCCGGCGGCGCACGGCGTGCTTCGTCTCGTGCTCGAGCTCGACGGCGAGGTGGTGGACCGCATCGATCCGCATATCGGTCTACTTCACCGCGGCACCGAGAAGCTGATCGAGCACAAGACCTATCTTCAGGCGGTGCCCTATTTCGATCGGCTCGATTACGTGGCGCCGATGAATCAGGAACACGCTTTCGCACTCGCAGTCGAGAAGCTGCTCGACGTAACGGTCCCGATACGCGGTCAATTGATCCGCGTGCTCTATTCCGAGATCGGCCGCCTCCTCTCGCACCTTCTCAACGTCACCACCCAAGCCATGGATGTCGGCGCGCTGACACCGCCGCTTTGGGGCTTCGAGGAACGCGAGAAGCTGATGGTGTTCTACGAGCGCGCCAGCGGCAGCCGCATGCACGCTGCCTATATCCGCCCCGGTGGTGTGCACCAGGACCTACCGCCGAAACTGGTCGCTGACATCTACGCCTTCTGCGATCCGTTCCTCAAAGTCTGTGACGACATAGAATCGCTCCTCACCGGCAACCGCATCTTCAAACAGCGGAATGTCGATATCGGAGTCGTGACGCTGGACGACGCCTGGGCGCTTGGTTTTTCTGGCGTGATGGTGCGTGGTTCCGGTGCAGCGTGGGATTTGCGCAAATCGCAGCCGTACGAATGTTATTCCGATCTCGATTTCGACATTCCCGTCGGCAAGCACGGCGATTGTTACGATCGCTATCTCGTCCGCATGGCGGAGATGCGCCAATCGGTCCGCATCATGAAGCAAGCGTGCGAGCGGCTCACCACCGAACTCGGGCCCATCAACGTCGAGAACCACAAAATGGTGCCGCCGAAGCGTGCCGAGATGAAGAACTCGATGGAAGCCTTGATCCATCATTTCAAGCTCTACACCGAAGGCTATCACGTGCCGAAGGGCGAGGTTTATGCCGCGGTCGAAGCGCCCAAGGGCGAGTTCGGCGTCTATCTTGTCTCCGACGGCACCAACAAACCATATCGCTGCAAGATCAGGGCCCCGAGTTTCGTGCATCTCGCGGGCATGGATTTCTTGTGCCGCGGCCATATGCTTGCTGACGTGTCTGCCGTGCTAGGCTCGATCGACATCGTGTTTGGCGAAATCGATCGATGAAAAGCTGTCCAAGAGCAGGAGGGGAGTGATGAGAGTTTCGATTGCCGCGATCTTGAGTGCCTTCGCATTGCTGTGCCTGGCGCCCACGGCCTTCGCCGCCGATGACGATAAGGATAAAGCGAAGCCCGCCGCCGAGCAGTCGGAGCCCGACAAGGCCACCGATGAGGAGAAATTGCCGGAAGGCGCTACCGAGAGCAAGGACGGCGAGGAAAAGCTCCCGGAGGGAACGGCGGAGGTCAAAGAGGGGGCGCCGGAGGGCCCGCCGCCACGACAGGGTTTCGGCAAACCTCTAAAGAAGAAGTCTGCGGAGGCGCCGCCGGAAGAGGCTGCGCAAGGTAATGCCACGGGCGAATCCAAGTCCGGCGCTTCGATGAAGGACCTCGTCAATGACGGTTTCGTCATCCGCACCACGATTTTCATCCCTGCCGAGGCTGTGACGCGGCAATTGGGCAAGGTTTCCGGCGATGCCGTTGTGGTAACCCTGCAGAAGCAGTTTTCGACCGCGATTTGCTATTACGGCTTCAAGGCCTATGTGGGCGCCGGGCTGACCAAGATCGCGTCCTGCACCGTCCATCAATAGCGGACCTCCGGTCGGATTGAGCCGAAACAGAAAGTAGATAGAACGACGATGAGTGTCCGCCGCCTCGCCGCCGACCAACCCGAAGCATTTGCCTTCAGCCCGGAAAATCTGCAATGGGCCAAAGGGCAAATCGCGAAGTTCCCCGAAGGGAAACAAGCGTCCGCGGTGCTGGCGCTGCTGTGGCGCGCGCAAGAGCAATGCGGCGGATGGTTGCCGGAGCCGGCGCTCCGTTACATCGCCGACATGTTGGGCATGGCCTATATCCGCGTCTACGAGAACGCGACCTTCTACACGATGTTCAATCTGGCGCCGGTTGGAAAATTCTACGTGCAACTTTGCGGCACGACACCGTGCTGGCTGAGAGATGCCGACGCGCTGAAATCGGTCTGCCGGCGGATGATTGGCGCTCCCGGGCACGTCACCAAGGACGGCATGTTCTCCTGGAGCGAGGTCGAATGTTTGGGCGCTTGCGTCAACGCCCCCGTCGTCCAGATCAACAAGGACTATTACGAGGATCTGACGCCGGAGGGTTTCGAGCGCGTGCTCAACGATTTGCGCAACGGCAAGACGGTCAAGCCCGGTCCTCAAGACGGCCGGCATTCCTCCGAGCCGTTCAACGGACCGAAAACGCTTCTCAATGTGAGGCACAGCGATGCTTGAAGATAAGGATCGCATCTTCACCAACCTCTACGGCTTCCTCGACTGGAGGCTGAAAGCCGCGCGTGCGCGCGGCGCCTGGGACGGCACCAAGGCAATTCTCGAGCGCGGGCATGAGGCCGTCATCGAAGAGGTTAAGGCATCGGGTCTGCGCGGCCGCGGCGGCGCCGGATTCCCGACAGGCTTGAAGTGGTCGTTCATGCCGAAACAATCCGACGGACGTCCCAACTACGTCGTGATTAATGCTGACGAATCCGAGCCCGGGACTTGCAAGGACCGGGACATCATGCGGCACGACCCGCATCTCCTGATCGAAGGCGCGCTGATCGCGTCCTTCGCCATGCGGGCACACACCTCATACATCTATATTCGCGGCGAGTTCATCGCCGAGCGCGAAGTGCTGCAGGCGGCAATCGACGAGGCTTACGACGCCAAGCTGATCGGCAAGAACAACATCAATGGTTGGGATTTCGATCTTTATCTCTGCCACGGGGCAGGCGCCTACATCTGTGGTGAGGAGACGGCGCTGCTCGAAAGCCTCGAAGGCAAAAAGGGCATGCCGCGCCTCAAACCCCCATTCCCGGCGAATGTCGGTCTTTATGGCGCGCCAACGACTGTGAACAATGTCGAGTCGATCGCGGTCGTGCCCGACATCATGCGCCGGGGCGCCACCTGGTTTGCCTCGCTTGGCAAACCGAACAATACCGGCACCAAGCTCTTCTGCATCTCGGGTCACGTCAACGAGCCTTGCAATGTCGAAGAGGAAATGGGCATTCCCTTGCGCGAGTTGGTCGACAAGCATGCCGGCGGCGTCCGCGGCGGCTGGGACAATTTGCTCGCGGTGATTCCTGGTGGTTCATCGGTGCCGTGCATCCCGGCAAGCCAGTGCGAAAACCTACCCATGGATTTCGACAGCCTGAAAACCCTGAAGACCGGGCTTGGCACCGCCGCCGTGATTGTCATGGACAAGTCCACCGACATCATCCGCGCCATCGCGCGCCTGTCTTATTTCTACAAGCATGAATCCTGCGGTCAGTGCACGCCCTGCCGCGAGGGCACTGGCTGGATGTGGCGGGTGCTCGAGCGTATGGCGAAAGGTGAGGCGGAGAAGGCCGAGATCGATATGCTGCTCTCCGTAAGCTACCAGATCGAGGGCCACACCATCTGCGCGCTCGGTGACGCCGCGGCCTGGCCCGTGCAAGGGCTGATCCGCCATTTCCGCCATGTCATCGAGGCGCGCATCGACGCCCGCGCTGCCGAGCCAATCGCGCCGTCCGTTCCCGTGGCCGCGGAGTAGGAGCAATGAATTGGCTTTGGGACAACGCGGAAAAGATCGGAACCCTGCTGACGGCGGGCTCCGCCATCGCGGCGTTGGTCTACGCGCATCTCGCCATCACCGAATCGCGCAGAGCCGAACGCCACGCCAATGCCCATGAGCTGTGGCGGGACTATCTCCGTTTGGCATTCGATCATCCGCAACTCGCCGACCCGAGCCTCCATTTGGCGGAATTCGACTATCACAAGCTCACCATCGACGGCAGCGCCGAGCTGTTCCAGAAATATGAATGGTTCATGGGGGCGCTGCTCGACGCGTGCGTCGAGATCTTGGACTTCATGCCAACCAAGGAGTGGCGAGCGACGCTGCGCGCCCAGCTTAGGCTGCACCGCGACTATTTGCAGTCACCGCATTTCCTGAACTCGGAATTCCCGCAACAATACAATCCCCGCTTTCAGAAATTCATTGCCTCAGCCGTCGCGGAACCATCCAAAGCCTCGGTCAGTATCGTTCGGCGGATGAAGACGATGAAGCGAAAGGCCAAAGCCGATGCCTAAGCTGATCATCGACAACAAAGAAATCGACGTGCCCGCGGGCATCACGTTGATCCAGGCGTGTGAGCAGGCCGGTGTCGAGATTCCGCGCTTCTGCTATCACGAGCGTCTGTCGATCGCCGGCAATTGCCGTATGTGCCTGGTCGAGATCGCCGGCATGCCGAAGCCTGTCGCCTCCTGCGCCATGAGCGTGAACGATCTTAGGCCCGGGCGTGATGGAACTCCGCCCACCATCATCACCGCATCGGAGACAGTGAAGAAGGCGCGCGAGGGCGTACTCGAATTTCTCCTGATCAATCACCCACTGGATTGCCCGATCTGCGACCAGGGCGGGGAATGCGATCTGCAAGACCAGACCATGGCCTACGGTTTCGACGCCGGACGCTTTCAAGACAATAAGCGCGCGGTGGACGAGAAATATCTCGGTCCTCTGATCGGAACCTATATGACGCGATGTATCCACTGCACGCGCTGCATTCGCTTCATGACCGAGGTCGCCGGCGTCGAGGAGCTCGGCGCCATTGGCCGCGGCGAGGATATGGAGATCACCACCTATCTCGAGCACGGCATGATGTCGGAGCTGTCGGGAAATGTGGTCGATCTCTGTCCGGTCGGTGCGCTTACCTCGAAACCTTACGCCTTCGTCGCGCGGCCCTGGGAGCTTTCCAAGACCCCGTCAATCGATGTCATGGATGCCGTGGGGTCCAATATCCGCGTCGACGCGCGCGGCAAAGAAGTGTTGCGCATCCTGCCCCGTACCAACGAAGCCATCAACGAAGAGTGGATCTCCGACAAGACACGCCACGTCTGGGATGGACTGCGCACTCAGCGCCTCGATCGTCCTTACATCCGAAAGAAGGGAAGGCTCGAGCCCGCGACCTGGGACGAAGTCTTTCATGCCATCGCCGCGAAGCTCAAGGGTCTCGACGGCGCACGTTTTGCCGCCGTTTCCGGCGACCTTGCCGGCGCCGAGGAGCTGTTCGCGCTGAAGCTGCTGGCCGAAGCGCTTGGCTCGCCCAATATCGATTGCCGCCAGGATGGTGCCAAGCTCGATCCCGCGCTCGGTCGCGCCACCTATCTCTTCAATTCCACCATCGAGGGCATCGATCAGGCTGACGCTATTCTCCTGATAGGCACCAATCCACGGATTGAGGCGGCGGTGCTGAATGCCCGCATCCTGAAGCGACACCGCCAAGGAGGCATTCCGATCGGCCTGATCGGAGAAGAAGTCGACCTGACCTATCCTTACGACTATCTCGGCGCCGGCCCCGAGACCCTCGCTAAGATCGCAGATGGCTCGCACGACTTTGCCAAAAAACTCAGCGGCGCCGAACGGCCCCTTCTGATCGTCGGCCAGGCTGCCCTTGCGCGGCCCGATGGCGACAACGTGCTTGCCCTGGCCGCGCAGGCAGCAATGACACTTGGCGCGCTCAACGCCAAGCTCGGCTGGAACGGCTTCAACGTGCTCCATGATGCTGCGGCCCGCGTCGGCGGTCTCGATCTCGGCTTCTTGCCGGGGAAGGGCGGGCGCGACGTCGAGGCTATTCTCGATGGCGCGGAGAAGGGCGACATCGAAGTTGTTTACCTGCTCGGAGCCGACGAAATCGAAATGGAGCCCCTCGGCTCTGCCTTCGTCATCTATCAGGGCAGCCACGGCGACCGTGGCGCGCATCGCGCCGATGTCGTGCTTCCCGGTGCTGCCTATACCGAGAAAGACGCTATCTACGTCAACACCGAAGGCCGTCCGCAAATGACGAGCCGCGCGGTCTTCCCGCCGGGCGACGCCCGCGAGGACTGGACCATCTTGCGTGCGCTATCGGGCGTGCTGAAACACAAGCTGCCTTTCGACACCTTGAACGAGCTTCGTTCCAAGATGTTCGAGTCTTGCCCGCATCTGGCGCTTCTCGACGCTGTCGTGCCTTCCGACCCAGGCGCCATAGAGAAACTCGGCAAGAGCAAGACCAAAACAGGCAAAGGCCGCCTCGAGTCGAAATTCAGCGACTTCTATCTCACCAACCCGATCGCCCGCGCCTCCGAGCTGATGGCGAGCTTGAGCGCGCTCCACGCCAATGGAGCCAAGAAAGCGACCGGCACCGATGGCTGAGCTTTGGTCGAGTTATGGCTGGCCGCTCGCATTGATCGTGGCGCAGAGCCTCGCGATCATGGTCACACTGCTGATTATCGTGGCGTTCTTGCTCTATGCCGACCGGAAAGTCTGGGCGGCGGTGCAGATGCGCCGCGGACCGAACGTTGTCGGCCCCTTCGGCTTGCTGCAATCCTTCGCCGATCTCCTGAAATTCGTGTTCAAGGAGCCGATCATCCCGGCCGGCTCGAATAAGGGTCTCTTTCTTCTGGCGCCACTCGTCACCGCAGGGCTGGCGCTATCCGCCTGGGCAGTCATACCGGTGGCCAAGGGCTGGGCCGTCGCCGATCTCAATGTCGGCGTGCTGTATATCTTCGCCATCTCGAGCCTCATGGTCTACGGCGTGATCATGGCCGGCTGGGCATCAAACTCGAAATACGCCTTCCTCGCAGCACTCCGTTCCGCGGCTCAAATGGTCTCTTACGAAGTCTCGATCGGCTTCGTCATCATCACGGTGCTGCTCTGCGCGGGCTCGCTAAACTTGAGCGAGATCGTCGCGGCGCAAGACGGCCGCTTCGGCTTGTTCAATTGGTATTTTCTGCCGCTCTTCCCGATGTTCGTTGTGTTCTTCATCTCGACACTTGCGGAGACCAATCGGCCGCCCTTCGATCTGCTTGAAGCGGAGTCCGAGCTCGTCGCCGGCTTCATGGTGGAGTATTCGTCAACGCCCTATATGCTGTTCATGCTCGGCGAATATGTCGCCATCGTTCTGATGTGCGGGCTGGGCACGATCCTCTTTTTGGGCGGTTGGCTGCCGCTATTCCCGGTTCCCCCCTTAACTTGGATTCCGGGGGTATTTTGGTTCATCGGCAAGGTTTGCTTCCTGTTTTTCCTCATCGCCATGGTCAAGGCCTTCGTCCCGCGCTATCGCTACGACCAGCTGATGCGGCTTGGCTGGAAGGTGTTCCTGCCGCTATCGCTCGCCATGGTCGTGATCGTGGCGGCGGTGCTGAAGCTCTGGCAGCAAGTGTGAGGAGAGGAAGCGCGTGAAACGTTTCGGCGACACAGCCAAGGCTCTGCTGCTGACCGAGTTCGTCTCGGCCTTTTGGCTCGCCATGAAATATTTCGTCGCGCCCAAAGCCACCATCAACTACCCCTATGAGCGCGGGCCGCTCTCACCCCGCTTCAGGGGCGAGCATGCGCTTCGGCGTTATCCCAATGGCGAAGAACGCTGTATCGCCTGCAAGCTCTGCGAGGCGATCTGCCCGGCGCAAGCCATCACCATCGAAGCCGGTCCCCGCAACAATGACGGCACGCGCCGCACCACCCGCTATGACATCGATATGGTGAAATGCATCTATTGCGGCTTCTGCCAGGAGGCCTGTCCGGTGGACGCCATCGTCGAAGGTCCGAATTTCGAGTTCGCGACCGAGACGCGCGAGGAGCTTTACTACGACAAGGACAAGTTGCTCGCTAACGGCGATCGTTGGGAGCGCGAGATCGCCGCGAACCTCGCGCTCGACGCGCCGTATCGCTGAGGGGAGAGCAATGTTTCTCTCCGCCGCCTTCTTTTATCTCTTCGCGATCGTCTGCGTCGGCTCGGCCTTCATGGTGATCTCCGCCAGGAACCCCGTGCATGCCGTACTGTTTCTGATCCTCGCTTTCTTCAACGCCTCTGGCCTCTTCATTATGCTCGGCGCTGAGTTCCTGGCCATGATCCTGGTCGTCGTCTATGTCGGCGCGGTTATGGTGCTATTCCTTTTCGTCGTGATGATGCTCGACGTCGATTTCGCCGAGCTTCGCGCCGGCTTCAGCAAATATCTGCCGATCGGCGCCACGGTCGGCCTCTTGCTCCTCGTCGAACTGATTTTCGTCATCGCCGCATGGGTGGTTTCGCCGGGCTCGTCGCCGCAAGCGCCCATGGTGCGAGGCATGAGCAATACGGCTGCACTCGGCGAGATCCTCTATACGAAATATGTCTATCTGTTCGAGTCCGCCGGCCTGATCCTTCTCGTTGCCATGATCGGCGCCATCGTGCTGACGCTGCAGCATAAAGAAGGCGTGCGGCGTCAATCCATCGCGGCCCAAGTCAGGCGCAAGAGCTCGGTCGAGCTGGTCAAGGTGCAGTCGGGGAGGGGCCTCCTATGATCATCGGCCTCTCGCATTATCTCACCGTCGCCGCTTCTTTGTTCACGCTCGGCATGTTCGGCATCTTTCTCAACCGCAAGAACGTCATCGTCATTCTGATGTCGATCGAGCTGATGCTGCTTGCGGTGAACTTGAACCTCGTCGCCTTTTCCAGCTTTCACGCCGATCTCGTCGGTCAGGTGTTCGCGCTGATCGTGCTCACGGTCGCAGCCGCCGAGGCCGCGATTGGGCTCGCTATTGTCGTCGTCTATTTCCGCAACCGGCGCACCATCGACGTCGCCGAAATTGATCTGTTGAAGGGCTAAGGCACGAGGGCATGTACCAGGCCATTGTCTTCCTCCCCTTGATCGGTGCGATCTTCGGCGGGCTGTTCGGGAGGCTCGCAGGCACGCGCGTCTGCGAGACCATCACGACGACCCTCGTTCTGATTTCGTGTCTCCTGTCCTGGTTCGCATTCTATCAGGTCGCGCTGCAAGGCCACGACGTCCGCATCGAGCTCGTGAACTGGATCGTCTCCGGCAATCTGAAATCGGTCTGGTCGCTTCGCATCGACACCCTGACCGCGGTCATGCTCGTGGTCGTCACCACCGTGTCCGGCCTCGTCCACCTCTATTCCATTGGCTACATGGAGGAGGACCCGCATCGTCCGCGCTTTTTCGCCTATCTCTCGCTCTTCACCTTCGCCATGCTAGCGCTGGTCACGGCCAACGACTTTCTGCAGCTGTTCTTCGGCTGGGAGGGCGTTGGGTTGATGAGCTATCTGCTCATCGGCTTCTGGTATCACCGCCCTGCAGCAAATGCCGCCGCGATCAAGGCTTTCGTCGTCAATCGCGTCGGCGATTTCGGCTTCGCGCTCGGCATCTTCGCCATCTTCACCGTTTTCGACACCATCCAATATGACGCCGTGTTTGCCTCGGCCCCCGGTGTCGCCGGCGAGGCCATGCCGTTTCTCGGGCTTCAACTCGACACGCTGACGCTGATCTGCCTGCTGCTCTTCATGGGCGCCATGGGCAAGTCGGCGCAGTTTCTGCTCCACACCTGGCTGCCCGACGCCATGGAAGGCCCGACACCGGTTTCGGCTCTGATCCATGCCGCGACCATGGTGACGGCCGGGGTATTCATGGTGGCCCGTCTGTCGCCGCTGTTCGAACTCGCACCGGTTGCTCTCAACGTGGTTGCCGTAATCGGCGCCATCACGGCCTTCTTCGCGGCAACCGTCGGCCTTGTGCAGACCGACATCAAGCGTGTCGTGGCTTACTCGACCTGCTCGCAGCTCGGCTACATGTTTGTGGCCGAGGGGCTCGGCGCGTACGGCACCGGCATCTTCCATCTCTTCACCCACGCCTTCTTCAAGGCGCTACTGTTCCTGGGCGCAGGCGCGGTGATCCATGCACTACATCACGAGCAGGACATGCACCGCATGGGAGCGTTGCGCAAAGCGCTGCCTTTCACCTGGGCCGTGATGCTGATCGGAACGTTGTCCCTGACCGGTTTCCCCTTCACCTCGGGCTTTGTCTCCAAGGACGCCATCATCGAGACGGCCTACGCCACGCACGGCACCGTCGGGGTGTTCGCCTTCCTTGCAACCCTGGTCGCGGCGCTGCTCACCTCTTTCTATTCCTGGCGGCTGATGTTCCTCGTCTTCGAGGGCAAGCCCCGGGAGCCTGAGAGCGTGCTGGAACACGCTCATGAGCCGCCTTGGACCATGGGCCTGCCGCTCATTGTTCTCGCAGCGGGCTCGCTCTTGGCCGGCGCCGTCTTTGCCAATCTCTTCATCGGCGGCGAGCAGACGGAATTCTGGCGCGGCTCGCTGGTGACCCATGAAGTCGCGGAGCATCACGTTCCAATCCTGGTGATGCTGGCGCCAACTCTTGCTATGGCGGCTGGCTTTGCAGTCGCTTGGTACTTCTACATCCGCAATCCGCTGGTGCCGTTCGGCCTCTCCAAGCGCTTCCGCGGCGCCCATCAATTCCTGCTCAATGCCTGGTATTTCGACGCGCTCTATGACGCGATCTTCGTGCGGCCTGCGAAGCGGCTCGGGCATTTCCTCTGGAAGACCGGCGATGGTGCCGTCATCGACGGATTCGGCCCGGACGGCGTCGCCGCTCGCGTCATCGACGTGACCAACCGCGTGGTTAGGCTGCAGACCGGTTACATCTATCACTATGCCTTCGTCATGCTGATCGGTGTGGCTCTGATCGTCACCTATTTCCTGTTCTGGAGTGGGGGGCTGCCGCGATGAGCTGGCCGATCCTCTCCACCATCACCTTCCTGCCGCTGCTCGGCGCGCTTCTGATCGTTCTCCTGCGCGGCAACGACGAGAGTGTCACGCGGAATGCGCGCTACATCGCGCTTTGGACCACGCTTGTGACCCTCGGTCTATCGCTTCTCCTATGGAGGGCCTTCGATCCGACCACGGCGCAGTTCCAATTCCTCGAGGAACGCGCCTGGCTCGGCACCATCAAATACCGGATGGGCGTGGACGGCATCTCCATGCCCTTCGTCGTGCTCACGGCGTTCCTCATGCCGCTCTGCATTCTGGCGAGCTGGACGTCGATTACGACCCGCGTGAAGGAATATATGATCGCCTTCCTCGTGCTCGAGACGCTGATGCTCGGCGTCTTCACTAGCCTCGATCTCGTTCTCTTCTACCTCTTCTTCGAAGGCGGCTTGATCCCGATGTTCCTCATCATCGGGATCTGGGGCGGACCGCGCCGCGTCTATGCCAGCTTCAAATTCTTCCTCTACACGCTTGCGGGCTCGCTACTGATGCTGCTCGCCATCATGGCGATCTATTGGGAGGCGGGCACGACCGACATCCCGACGCTGCTCGCCTACACCTTCCCGCCCGAAATGCAGACATGGGTATGGTTTGCCTTCCTCGCCTCCTTCGCCGTGAAGCTGCCGATGTGGCCGGTCCATACCTGGCTGCCCGACGCCCATGTCGAAGCGCCGACTGCAGGCTCCGTGATCCTCGCCGGCATCTTGTTGAAGATGGGCGGTTACGGCTTTTTGCGCTTCTCGATCCCGATGTTCCCGCTCGCCTCCACCGAGTTCGCGCCTTTGATCTTCGCACTCTCCGTCATTGCCATCAGCTACACCTCGCTGGTGGCGCTGGCACAAGAAGACATGAAGAAGCTGATCGCCTATTCCTCCGTCGCCCATATGGGCTTCGTCACCATAGGCATCTTCACCCTCACCATGCAGGGGCTTCAGGGCGGCATCTTCCAGATGCTGTCGCATGGCATTGTCTCAGGCGCGCTCTTCCTCTCGGTCGGTATCATCTATGACCGCATGCATACGCGCGAGATCGCGGCCTATGGCGGGCTCGCCGACCGCATGCCGCTTTACGCCTTCTGCTTCATGGTGTTCACGCTCGCCAATGTCGGGCTGCCCGGCACCAGCGGCTTCGTCGGCGAATTCTTGAGCTTGGCGGGCGCCTTCCGCGTCAACTCGTGGGTCGCGGTGCTGGCCACAACCGGGATCATTCTGTCGGCCGCCTATGCGCTTTGGCTCTATCGTCGCCTTATCTTCGGCAAACTGGAAAAGCCGAGCCTCAAATTCATCCAGGATCTCACCTGGCGCGAGATCGCGGTGATGACGCCGCTCATTTTGCTCACCATCTTCTTCGGCTTCTATCCTGCGCCCATCCTCGATGCGAGCGCGGTCTCGGTCGATGCCTTGATCAAGAACTATCATACGGCGCTTGCCGCTGCCGAACAGGCACGGCTCGCGCTCGCGCCATAGGAGAACGTCGTGGAGTCTGTCAATTTCGCGACCATCTTGCCGGAGCTCATTTTGGCTGCCGGCGCCATGGCGCTGCTTATGCTCGGCGTTTTTCTTCGGAAAGAGCAGGGCGAATTCGTGCTCGGCCTCGCCATTCTCGTTATCATCGTGGCCGGAGTGTTCGTGGCGATGGGACAAGGCACCGAGACCGCCTTCCAGGGCAGCTTCATCGTCGATTCCTTCGCCCGAGTGATGAAGCTCTTGACTCTGACCGGCGCTGCCGCGGCGCTCCTAATGTCGATCGATTATTGGCGAGGGCACGGGCAGCTGAAATTCGAGTTTCCGGTGCTGGTGCTGCTTGCCACCACCGGCATGATGATGATGATCTCGGCCAACGATCTCATCTCGCTCTATGTCGGGCTCGAGCTGCAGAGTCTCGCGCTCTACGTGATCGCCGCCTTTGACCGCGACAGCGCCAAATCGAGTGAGGCGGGACTCAAATATTTCGTGCTCGGCGCACTCTCGTCGGGAATGCTGCTTTATGGCGCCTCGCTGATTTACGGCTTCACCGGTTCGACTTCGTTCGCGACCATCGCGGAAGCCGTGCAGCCTTCCGGCAACAATCTCGGTCTGATCTTCGGCCTCGTATTTCTGATGGCGGGCTTCGCCTTCAAGATCTCCGCCGTGCCCTTCCATATGTGGACGCCCGATGTCTATGAAGGCGCACCGACCCCCGTCACGGCCTTCTTCGCTGCCGCGCCGAAGCTCGCCGCGTTTGCGCTCACGGTACGCGCATTGGTCGCGGCCTTCCCTTCCGTCACCGTCGAATGGCAGCAGATCGTGACCTTCCTGGCGATCGCCTCGATGGGTCTCGGCGCCTTTGCCGCGATCGGGCAAACCAACATCAAGCGGCTGATGGCCTATAGCTCGATCGGCCATATGGGCTTCGCGCTTGTCGGGCTCGCCGCCGGCACCTCGGAGGGCGTCGAAGGCGTGATCGTCTATCTTGCCATCTATCTCGCCATGACGCTCGGCACCTTTGCCTGCATCCTCGCCATGCGCCGCAACGGCCGCATGGTCGAAGATATCGACGCCCTGTCGGGGCTCTCGCGCACCAACCCGCTGATGGCCTTCACCCTCGCGATGTTGCTGTTCTCGCTCGCAGGCATTCCGCCTCTGGCGGGATTCTTCGCCAAGTTCTACGTATTCCTGGCAGCCATTCATGCAGGTCTCTACCCGCTCGCCGTAATCGGTGTTCTGTTGAGCGCGGTTGCCGCATACTATTATCTCCGCATCGTCAAGCTCATGTATTTCGATGCGCCCGCAGAGCGCTTCGATCCGATGCCGCTGGCCCTGACGAGTGTGCTGACCGTAACTGGGCTATTCACGTTGCTGTTTTTCGTTTATCCATCGCCGCTTGTTTCCATCGCCGAGGCGGCCTCTAAGTCATTGTTCTAATGTCCATATCATCCCCGAAACTTCCGGCCGGCTATCGTCTGGTCAGATTAGAGACCACGGACTCAACTAATGCTGAAGCCATGCGCCGCGCCAATGCCGGCGAGCCGGGTCCGCTTTGGGTGTGGTCGGCGCGGCAATCCTCGGGTCGGGGGCGCCAGGGGAGGGAGTGGCACTCGCAAGCCGGCAATTTGTTCGCGAGCCTCTTGATCGGCGTCGTCTGTCCCTTGCGCACCGCCTCTCAGCTCGCGCTTGTCGCGGGCGTTGTCGCTTATGACACCATCGACAAATTGATGGGCGCGGCAAGCCACCCTGAGATTCTTCTCAAATGGCCGAACGATGTCATGCTGGAGGAAGCCAAGGTCGCGGGCATGTTGCTGGAAAGCTCGGAGCGGAAGGTTTCCAACCGCACAATCGTGGTCATCGGCACGGGCATCAATCTCACGCATCATCCCGAAGGCTTGACCGTGCCGGCGACGAGTCTCGCGGTCCATAACATCACGGTCACGACCGCTGAGGCTCTCGAAGCCCTCGCCGAACTTACGGATTATTGGCTCGGGCGTTGGGACAATGGCGCCATGTTCGGTGTGATCAGACGCGCTTGGCTCGATCGCGCTGGCCCCACGGGGAGACCGTTGCGCGTTCGGATCAAGGACGAACCGGAGACCGAGGGCGTCTTTGCCGGGCTCGATTCCGAAGGCGCGCTTCGTCTTCTCATGAGCGATGGCGCCGAGCGCCGCGTTGCCGCCGGCGACGTGTTTTTCGGCACGCGCTGAATGTCGCGACGCTCCGAAGCACGTAAGTCCGAATTCGTCTTCGTCCCCCTTGGCGGCGTGGGCGAGATCGGCATGAACCTCTACGTGTATGGCTACGGGCCTGAAACTGACCGCCAGTGGCTCATTATCGACATGGGCATCGCCTTCGGCGGCGAATACGAGCCCGGCATCGACGTGATTCTTCCCGACATCACCTTTCTCGAAACCGAGCGGCCGAACCTGCTCGGCCTCGTTCTTACCCATGCCCATGAGGACCATTTCGGCGCCGTTGCCGAGCTTTGGCCCCGGCTCGGCAATATCCCGGTCTACGCCACGCCCTTTACCGCGGCGATGCTGAAAGCCAAACTCGCCGATAACGGCTTCGGCCAGGACTTTCCGTTGCGCATTATTCCGCTTGGTGACCGCCGCAAGATCGGCCCTTTCGATATTGAGCTCGTCGACATGTCGCATTCGATCCCCGAGCCTTCGGCGATCGTGCTCAGGACCGAGCTCGGCACCGTGATCCATTCCGGCGATTGGAAGCTCGACAAAACGCCGCTGACCAGCGCGCCCACCGACAAAGAGCGTTTGATCGAGATTGGCAACGAGGGTGTCGCAGCGTTGATCTGCGATTCTACCAACGCCATGCGCGAGGGCGTCTCGGCCTCCGAGGCCGATGTCGCCGTCACGCTGGAAAGATTGATCCGCGAGGCGCCGCGCCGCGTCGCCGTGACCACTTTCGCCTCCAATGTCGCCCGCATCCGCTCGGTCGCAAAGGCCGCCGAAGCCGCAGGCCGCAGGCTCGTCGTCGTCGGCCGTGCCATGAACCGCGTCATTGAGGCGGCGCAACAGACCGGGTACCTGGATCGCGATCTCGATTACGCGCAAGAGACCGAATTCGAGAACATCGCGGCCGGCAAAGTGGTCGCGCTCTGCACTGGAAGCCAAGGTGAGGCTCGCGCCGCCATGGCCCGCATCGCCCAGGACGAGCATCCCAATGTCAGTCTTGATCCTGGCGATCGCGTGATCTTTTCCTCGCGCACCATCCCGGGCAACGAGAAGGCCGTGTCGCGCGTGCAGAATGGGCTTGCCGACATGGGCGCCGAAGTCATCACCGACAATGACGCGCAAGTTCACGTCTCGGGCCATCCCCGGCGCGGCGAACTGGAGCAGCTTTATGCCTGGACCAAGCCCAAAATCGCCGTTCCCATGCATGGCGAGGCCATGCATTTGGAAGCGCATGCGCGGCTCGCCGAATCTCTCGGCGTCGAAGAGGTGGTACGGGTGAGGAACGGAGACATGGTGCGCCTGCTGCCGCTGCCGCCTAAGATCGTCGACGAGGTGCCGGTCGGGCGGCTTTATCGCGACGGCGCCATCATCACCCGCGCCGATGACGGCCAGGTGCGCGAACGGCGCAAGCTGAGTTTCGCCGGTGTAATTTCTGTCTCGCTCGTGATGTCGGACAAGGGCGTCCTCCTCGCCGATCCCGAGATCGACCTTCAAGGCATGCCGGGGACCGACCGCGAGGGCACGCCTCTCGAAGACCTCGCGCGCGACGCCGTTCGTGGTACCTTGCAAAGCATTCCCAAGGCGCGCCGCAAAGATCACGCCATGGTCAGCGAAGCCGTGAGACGCGCGGTCCGCTCGGCTATCAATCAGGCCTGGGGCAAGAAGCCAGTGTGCTCGGTCTTGCTAACGGTGCTATAGCGCTCAAGTAGCGCGAAGCGCGATAGCGCATTAAATAAGCAGCTGCCTGAGTGCGAAAATCGTAAGGAAAGGTCGTAATGATCGGACGCTTGAACCATGTTGCCATCGTCGTGCCGGACCTGAAGGCCGCCTCGGACGTCTATCGCAACATGCTTGGCGCTAAAGTCTCGGAGATGGTTGATCAGCCCGAGCATGGCGTGACCACGGTCTTCATCGAGCTGCCCAATACCAAGATCGAGTTGCTCGGTCTGCTCGGCGACAAATCCCCAGTGGCCGGTTTCCTGGCCAAGAACCCCGCCGGCGGCATCCATCACCTCTGCTACGAGGTGGACGATATCGTCAAAGCGCGCGACAAGCTGATCGCCGAAGGCGCGCGTGTCTTGGGGAATGGCGAGCTTAAGATCGGCGCCCACGGCAAACCTGTGCTGTTCCTACACCCCAAGGATTTTTGCGGAACGCTTGTCGAGCTCGAGCAGGCCTAGACCATGACGCTCGCTTTCGCCCTCTCCATGTATCTCGTGATCTGGTGGATCGTGCTGTTCACCATTCTGCCGATCGGCGTCCACACCCAATCGGATGACGGCAATATCGTTCCGGGCACCGCGGAAAGTGCCCCGCACAATCCGCATCTCCTGCCGAAGCTGCTCGGCACCACCGTCGTCGCCAGCATCGTGTTTGCCGCGCTTTACGTCATCATCGTGTATCGCGTGATCACGCTCGACGACATCCCCTTCCTGCCGCGCTACGACGCCGTTCAGCAGGCGCCTGCGTCAACGAACTGAAGGCAAAAAAAAGCAAGGTCGAGATGACCTTGCTTCAGTATCGTGGCTCCTTGTCTCTCAACGACGCGGCAAAGCCGGCAGTCAGTCGGACAATCGAGTTTGCTGGTTTAAGAGCGGCGCTCTCCGTACTAGGATGCGCCTGGAGCTACTTCCTCCCAAGACTTGGACCTGGTCCAATCTCAACGCGCGAACTCCGAGATCGACAACCGGCCCCGAACTCTCATCACGTTGTAAGAGGAACCTAGCAAGGCCGCGCCAAATTGTCACCATGATTGTGACGAAACGGAGCATCTTTTCCGCTTGACTCGAACTTTGGGATAATATCCGACCGGCTTTATGTCAAACCATGGCCCGCGGATTCGCTTGCTTTGGCCTTATGCTTCCCCTCAACTCAAATTGAGCGCTCTCGCTAATCGCCTGCATTGCTTACTCTCGCCAAATTACGCTATTAGCGCGAGACATTCCGCCCGTTGGACCCTCCGGCGAGCGATGCATAACCAAGGCGGCTGGCCTCGCCTCCGCCCAATAATCGACATGGGCCCCAATGCGTTTCAGCCGCTATTTTCTGCCGCTCTTGCGCGACGATCCGAAGGAAGCGGAGATTGTCTCGCACCGGCTGATGCTCCGGGCAGGCATGATCCGGCAATCCAGCTCCGGGATCTATAGCTGGCTGCCGCTTGGCTATCGCGTGCTCCGCAAGATCGAGCAAATCGTCCGCGAGGAGCAGGATCGGGCCGGCGCCATCGAGCTGCTGATGCCCACGATTCAGCCTGCGGAAATCTGGCGCGAAAGCGGGCGCTACGACGTCTACGGCAAGGAAATGCTGCGCATCGCCGACCGCCATGAGCGCGACATGCTCTACGGCCCGACCAACGAGGAGATGATCACCGCCATCTTCCGCGATGGAGTGAAATCCTACAAGGAATTGCCGCGCATCCTCTACCACATCCAATGGAAGTTCCGCGACGAGATTAGGCCGCGCTTCGGCGTGATGCGCGGCCGCGAATTCCTGATGAAGGACTCCTATTCCTTCGACCTCACCGTGGACGACGCGCGGAAATCCTATAACCGGATGTTCGTCTCCTATCTGCGCACCTTCGGGCGCATGGGTCTGAAATCGATTCCGATGGCGGCGGAGACGGGCCCGATCGGCGGCGATCTCAGCCACGAATTCATCATCCTCGCCGAGACCGGCGAAAGTGAAGTCTATTGCCACAAGGACCTGGTCGAGATGAGCCCGCCAGGGTCTGATCTCGACTATGATGCCGATCTCACCCCGCTGGTGCGCGCCTGGACCGGGAAATACGCCGCAACGTCCGAAAAGCACGACGCCGCGCGCTTCGAAAGCGAAGTGCCCGAGGTAAAGCGGGTCAAGGCGCGCGGCATCGAGATCGGTCATATCTTCTTTTTCGGCACGAAATATTCGGCGCCGATGAACTGCAAGGTGCAAGGCCCCGATGGCAATGTGGTGCCGGTCGAGATGGGCTCTTACGGCATCGGCGTGT
>JANWJA010000104.1 GCA_025449615.1 Methyloceanibacter sp. | reverse complement strand
TCGGCGCCACCGCGTCGATCGCGGCTGGCGAAAGGAGCCTCATCGGCAAAGTTCTGTCGCTTTCACCCAGCGTGTTTATCGGCAAGATCTCCTACTCACTCTATCTCTGGCACTGGCCGATTTTCGTGTACTACGCTTTCTACGCGGCGGACGCGGCCACGCCACAGGCGAAGCTGGCGCTGATACCGGTCGCGATCGGGCTCGCTTATCTCTCTTGGCGCTTCGTCGAGACTCCCACGCGGCGCCGCAGAGATCATCCGCGCCGTCACGTCATGTACGGCTTGGCCACGGCAACCGCGACCGCCTGTCTCGCGTTCATCGTCGTCACCAATACAGGCTTTCCCTCACGCATCCCTGAAGAAATCCGCGCGCTTGGGAACCAAAAAGACATGATGGCCTTTGCCTGTACCGAGGAAGTCCGTTTGCCGGGAGCCGGGAAGCGGAAGCGTTGCATCGTCGGGGCGCCTTGGGCGACGGCGTCCAAGCGAGCGGTGATCTGGGGCGACAGTCATGCCAAGCATATGCTGTCGATCCTCGACGCGCCGGCGCGCGAGCTGAACCTGTCGATTGCCTTTTGGTCCGGTTGTCCGCCATTTATCGATAACGAGTCAATTCAGCGGGAGAAGCGAAACGCCCCCGAGTACTCCGAGAATTGCGCCCTGTCCCGGCGCGACCTGCTGGACTGGCTGGCGAAGGCGCAAGGCATAGACCTGGTCATTCTGTCTGACGCTTGGGCCATTTATCCCGAGAGTCTTTATGAAGGCGGCGTAATGGACAGGTCGCATCCCGAGGAAGCGATGCGTCGCATCGACGAGAACCTGCGCTCGACCCTGGCGGAGATCAATCCGGACCGGCACAAGGTGCTCATCGTCGGCGATATGCCCCGACCTGGATTCAATGTGCCCGTCTGCGCGCTGCAAAGCGCGGCAGGACTGTGGCGGAAGCCCTGTCGAAAGTTCCGGGATTTTTTCACTGAAAATCCGCGTCCGATAGAGAACATTCTTGCCAGTCTCGCCGATGGCACCGACGAGGTCCATTTCATCGACACGCTGAAGAAGATGTGTGCCGGGCCGAGGGGTTGCGGCATCCGGATCGGCGACGAGATCATCTATCGCGACACCAATCACTTGAGGCACGATCTAAAGCCTGCAACGCGGCAGGAGATTGCGACGATGCTCGGACTCAGCGAAGCTTTGAGCGTGGCCACCAGCAACGCGCCGAAGCATGCCGAGGGCGAAGCGGCGCGCACCGCGTCGCCGCAATAGTGCCGCGCGATGACCGGCGCAACCATAGGACCGATCGCGGGCGTGCTGTTGGCGGGCGGGCGATCGAGCCGCATCGGCGGTGGCGACAAATGTCTCCTGCCGCTCCGGCGTAAGCCACTGTTGGCCCACGCAATCGAACGCCTCAAGCCGCAAGTCAGCGCGCTGGTGCTGAATGCAAATGGCGACCCAAAGCGTTTTGCATCCTTTGGACTTCCCGTCATCCCCGACGAGAGCGACGACTCCGCAGGCCCCCTCGCAGGCGTGCTTGCCGGCATGGAATGGGCCGATGCGGAAGCGCCCAATATGCGCTTCATCGTTAGTGTACCGACCGACACGCCGTTTTTTCCGATGAATCTCGTGGCGCGGCTGATCGAAGCGCAGCAAGGGCGTGAGGTGCCGGCGATCGCTGCTTCCGAGGCCGGCGAGCATCCCGTGTTCGGCATTTGGCCGGTCGCGCTCGCTGCCACGCTCAGGCGCGATCTCACTTCAGGACTGCGCAAGACGCTCGACTGGGCGCATGCCCAAGGCGCGGTGACCGCTCGCTTCGCCCCTGCGCGGATTCAGGGCTGCGAGATCGATCCCTTCTTCAATATCAACGAAAGCAGCGACCTGGCCGAGGCTGAGGCCTTACTTGCGGGAAGCTAGCCGGAAATAACGAGCCCTCTGCACAGATCGCCCTGAGGGGACCACATTTCAGAGTTTCGATGGACTGGTCCCTCGGGCCTGACTGGGCGCCACAGTAATAGAACTAAACACCAGTCAAGCCTTCCTTAACCTTGGTCTTGTTATTCATAGCAGGCGCCGACGAACCGCGCTTAAGCGGATTCGCGGTGGTTGCTTCCATGGAACGAGGGGGACGAATGCGCGTCGTTACCACTTTGGACGCTTCGAGCGATTGGCAGCAGGCCGGCATCGACCGACACGCCCTGATGCTCTCCACCTTCATAAACAGCGGCAAGAATGCCCTGTTGGCCCCGGAATTCCGGACCATGACGCTGGTCGTGCGTTCGACAGTTTCAGACCCGGCGCTGGCGCTCCTCGGCATGAAAGACGAGCTTCTGGCGGCCAGAATCCGTGCCAAAGTCATCGTGGCCAAGCTTGAGCCCGAGGATGGCTTGCGGCAACTCTATCTCGCTCTCTCCGAGCTTTCCCCGGGCAAGCCCGCCAACGAGCTGATCCGCTGGGCTAAGAACCCGCGCCTTGCCGAAGCGCATGAGCAGGTTACCTGCGGCCATTCTTTCTGCTGGTCGGGGGATGCGATGCGCCGCGACGCCGGCAAGCGCAATGCGCTCATGCTATTCGACGAGCATTCGCCTGCCGCGATGCAGCGCCTAACCCGCGCCTTCCTAGCGCTTTGGAACGCTTCGATCTCGGTTCCGAGGGCCCGGCTTTCAGGCACTACGATGGGCCGGCCGTTGGGCTCCTATGAGACGTTCGGCGAAACCTCCGTCGTGCCATCAGCGCTGCGGGCGGCCTTGCAGGGCTGGCCCCTGGTGCGGCACTAAGGGGCCGGCTGCCTAGCGGTTCTTGTCGACTTCGATATCGACGCCCTTATCCTTGCTGATCTCGCCGGAGAAACCGGGCACGTCGATCCTGACCACGTCCCTATGGGTGCGTTGGTAGTAGAGATATCCCGCAACGAGCAGGCCAACGACCGCAGCCCCCAGCAAAAATGCCAGCAAGGGATTCGTCCGCATTCCATTCGCCATTGTGTTTCTCCCGGCCAATTTGTTTGAATCAAACGCTTAACGCGCCGTCTCCGTTCCGCCCCGTAACCTTGGGCTTGACGTAGGTCAAGGCCGAGGATCAGGATCGCCCTAAGGAAAAAGACTTCGTTCAAGGGAGGCGTTCATGCTGCATCAAGTCATCGAGACCCTGAATGCGCGGGCAGCGTTGCGGCCGCGCTACGAGAATTTCATCGGCGGAAAATGGGTGGCGCCGGTCGAAGGGCGTTATTTCGACAATATCAGCCCGATCACCGGAAAGCCGGTCTGTCAGATAGCGCGTTCCAGCGCGGCCGACATCGAGCTCGCGCTCGATGCCGCGCATGCCGCGAAAGATGCGTGGGGCAAGACGGCCCCGGCCAAGCGCGCGGAGATCCTGAACAAGATCGCCGACCGGATGCAGGAGAACCTGTCCTCACTGGCGGCGGTCGAGACCATCGACAACGGCAAGCCGATCCGCGAGACCACTTTCGCCGACATCCCTCTCGCGATCGACCATTTCCGCTATTTCGCCGCGTGCATTCGCGCGCAGGAAGGCTCGCTGTCGGAGATCGACCAGGACACCATCGCCTATCACTTCCATGAACCGCTTGGCGTGGTAGGTCAGATCATCCCGTGGAACTTCCCGATCCTGATGGCGACGTGGAAGCTCGCTCCTGCGCTTGCCGCCGGCAATTGCGTGGTGCTGAAACCCGCCGAGCAGACTCCGATGTCCATCATGGTGCTGATGGACATGATCGGCGATCTGTTGCCGGCCGGCGTGCTCAACGTGGTCAACGGATTCGGCATCGAGGCCGGCAAGCCGCTGGCGCAGAACAAGCGTATCGCCAAGGTCGCGTTCACCGGCGAGACCACGACTGGGCGCCTGATCATGCAATATGCGTCCGAGAATCTGATCCCGGTGACGCTCGAGCTCGGGGGCAAGTCGCCGAACATCTTCTTCGCCGACGTGATGCAAGACGACGATGACTATCTCGACAAGGCGCTCGAGGGCTTCACCATGTTCGCGCTGAACCAGGGCGAGGTTTGCACCTGTCCGTCTCGCGCGCTGGTGCAGCGTTCGATCTATGACAAGTTCATGGAGAAGGCCGTGGCGCGGGTGAACAAGATCAAGCAGGGCAACCCGCTCGAGCTTTCCACCATGGTCGGCGCGCAAGCCTCGAACGACCAGCTGGAGAAGATCCTGTCCTATATCGACATCGGCAAGAAGGAAGGCGCCAAGCTGCTCACCGGCGGCGAACGGCTGAACCTCGATGGCGAGCTTGCGGACGGCTATTACGTGAAGCCCACTGTGTTCGAAGGCAACAACAAGATGCGCATCTTCCAGGAGGAGATCTTCGGACCGGTGCTGTCGGTGACGCCGTTCGACGATGAGGAAGAGGCGCTCTCGATCGCCAACGACACGCTATATGGATTGGGCGCCGGCGTGTGGACGCGGAACATCAACCGCGCCTATAGCTTCGGCCGTGGTATCCAGGCGGGCCGGGTGTGGACCAATTGCTACCACCTGTATCCCGCGCATGCGGCGTTCGGCGGTTATAAGAAATCGGGTATCGGGCGCGAGACGCACAAGATGATGCTCGACCATTATCAGCAGACCAAGAACATGCTGGTGAGCTACAGCACCAAGGCGCTCGGGTTCTTTTAGCCGATAGACGGATTCCCCCTCATGGCCCGTGCCTGTCACCGCCATGAGGGAGCGTCGCGTGCGCGTTCGTCCGCGTGGCCGTGAACATCCCAGCGAGCCAAAAGGCCCTAGCAAGCAAAGCCGCGCTGCCCCTTGCAAGACGGCACAGCCTGAGCCTATATCGTTCGGCAGCGGCAAGTCGGCCCCGTTGCGTTCATCAGCCTTTCATGCGGGCATCATGCTCATATTCGCACCACCAACATCTTTTGACGATTGGGGCGAATATTTTTCCGACTGGACGAGATCAAGTCAGACAGTCGCGGGAATTATGGTGTTCGTAAGCCTTGCGGCGCTCACGCTGACGCTATGTCGCGCACTAACAATGCTGCTGAGCGAACCGCTTGGTTTTGGACCGCCCCCTTCGCTTCATCTAATGTTGCTCATCTAGTACAATGTGCGACTATCGGCGCCGCACCTTGTTTTTTGCAGTGCAGCCTGTGCACGTCCGGGTCCCTAAGCTCACCGCCCGGCTTTCCCTTTTTGAAAGTTCGACATGCGAGCCCCACCGCGAGTAACCGCAACCCCAGACGCACTAAGGCTTATTGAGAAGCTTAGGCTTTCTCACGGGGACCTGATGTTCCATCAATCGGGTGGCTGCTGCGACGGCTCGGCTCCCATGTGCTACCCCGCAGGCGAGTTCAAAATCGGCGGCAATGACGTCAAGCTCGGCGAGATCGCGGGCACACCGGTCTACATGGACGCCGACCAGTTCAACTATTGGAAGCACACGCAACTCACCATCGATGTCGTGCCAGGACGAGGCGCCGGCTTCTCGCTCGAAGCGCCCGAGGGTTTACGCTTTCTCACGCGGAGCCGCGTGTTCACCGACGCGGAAGTTGATGCACTGGAAGCGAAAGGCTAGGCGAAATTCCAGCCGCTTCGGGCGCGCAGCGGCGGCCTACTGTTCCTCGCCGCCTGCATGTGCAGATGCTGCTCCAGAAGGCGCGCGTTCTTGCGGTTCGCCTTCCACACGAAGTCGAACAGATCGCCAATGAACGGCACCGCGCCGACGACGAAATCGACGCCGATATTGCCGAGCAT
>JANWJA010000103.1 GCA_025449615.1 Methyloceanibacter sp. | reverse complement strand
CGAGTGGCTGCCATGGCCCATATTCGGCCGACGCTTTGGGGTTACTTGCGAGCTTGAGCTCGAATAGCCGGTCCGGCTGACCAGGCAGGCGCAGCACAAGAAAGCGTTTCGAGGTGCGGAAATAGACCTCGACGCTGCCCGACAGGAATTTCCGTCCATCGGCAGTTTTGATCTCACCATCGAGCGTGCCGGGCATGCTGTTCTTATCGGTCTCCAGGTCGACCTTGACGCTATCGAGGCCTGAAGGAAGCGCGGCGGTCGCAGGGAGGCGAATCTCGAATCTCAAGATTGGCGACGGTCCATTGTGCACGAGGATGTCGTCGCTGAGATAGAGATAGCCGACATAGACCGCACCGATACCCACACAGAGCAGCACGACGAATGCGGAATAGCCGGCGACAGGGGCAAAGCTCCAATTGCCGGTCCGTTTCCGCACCGCAAGCCAGACGCCAAGAATGAGCCCGGCAAGGGCGCCGAAGGGGGCAAAGGTGAAGAAGGCCACCATGGCGCGGCCCCCGTTGATATCCGACATACCTCCGACGCTTAAGATGGCGTCTGCGGCGAACCCGGTTACCAACCAGCCGATACAGGCGCCTACGACGCCGGCCAGAAAGGCGAGGCCAAAGGTCACGACGGACTTGCCTAAACTGGCGGACATTGCTCTAGCTCCTGTATCGTATGCTAGATGAGTATAGCGCGGACGAGATGAGTGGAGGGACCCATGTTGATGAAATCCATGCTGATGCCGGTGTTCGCGCAGCTCGTGCTCACCTTCGTGCTCCTGTTCTGGATGTCGTATTTGCGCATCCAGGCCATCAGACGAGGCCTGGTACAGCCTTCCGCCATTTCGCTACGCGAGCCGAACTGGCCGCCGCGCGCCATGCAGATCGGCAACGCGTTTCATAACCAGCTCGAGACGCCGCTGATCTTCTATGTGCTGACTCTAATATCGCTCGTCACCGGCACCGCGGATTCCATACTGTGGGTGTTGAGTTGGATGTTCGTGCTGGCGCGCATCGCGCACGCCTATGTGCATGTCACCTCAAATCGCATCGACCGAAGGGGTCCGCTCTTTCTGATTAGTGCCGCCGCGCTATTTCTGATGTTCATCATCATTGCCGGCCGCATCCTCGTCGCCTCGGAATGACACCCGGAGCACGGGTCGTCGCCGCGATCGAGGTCTTGACCGATATCGAGACGCGGAAACGCCCGGCATCGGAAGCGTTGAAGGATTGGGGACTCAATCATCGCTTCGCCGGCTCTGGCGATCGCGCCGCGATTGGCAATCTGGTGTTCGATGGCTTAAGGACCCGCGCCTCGTCGGCACTCGCGATGGGTGACGACAGTGCCCGCGCCGTTCTGTTGCGGACGCTCGTTACGGGCTGGGGACAGACGCCACAACAAATCGCCGCGCTCGCCGATGGCAGCCGGTTTGCCCCGGAGCCGCTCACCGAGGCTGAGTTAGAAGGATTAGCGCGCGATCTTCCCGCGGACGCGCCAAGTTATATTCGCGGTGACTATCCTGAATGGCTCCATCCGCTGATGCTCCAAGCCTTCGGCGATCATGCGGCGGAAGAAGGCGCGGCGCTTGCCAGGCGCGCGCCGGTCGATCTCCGCGCCAACACGCTGAAATCCACGCGCGAGAAAGTGCTTAAGGCGCTGCAACGTTTTGACGCGAAGTCCACGCCACATTCTCCGTTGGGCGTTCGCGTTGCGCATGCGCCGGGGGCTGGACGAAGTCCGCATGTCGAGGCGGAAGCGGGCCACGGCAAAGGCTGGTTCGAAGTGCAAGACGAGGGGTCGCAAGTGGCTACACTGCTTGCGGGTGTGAAGCCGAAGCAACAGATCATCGATCTTTGCGCCGGCGCCGGGGGAAAGACCTTGACTCTTGCGGCGGCGATGGAAAATACCGGCCAGCTCTATGCTTATGACTCCGACCGTTTGCGCTTGCGGCCGATCTTCGAACGGCTCAAGCGGGCAGGGGCGCGTAACGTGCAAGTGCTGCCAGGGGGAGACGAGGCTGCGCTTGCGGCCTTACAAGGCAAGATGGATCTTGTCCTGATCGATGCGCCTTGCACGGGGTCTGGTGTCTGGCGGCGGCGCCCCGACGCCAAGTGGCGGCTGAAACCTGAGATGCTGGAGACGCGGCTTGCCGAGCAGCGCGAGGTGCTCGATCAGGGTGCGTCCTTGGTGAAGCCCGGAGGTCGGCTCGCCTACATCACCTGCTCGATCCTGCCGGTAGAGAATCGCGATCAGATTGATGCATTTCTCGGCCGCCATCCCGATTTCAAGATCGTGCCCTGGCCTGAGCTTTGGCGATCGGCCATTGGCGCGGAAGCGCCTGGCTCCGCCGACGGTTCGTCCGACACTTTATTGATGACGCCGCGGAGCCACGAGACCGATGGGTTCTTCGTGGCGATACTGGAGCGACTCTAAGGTGAGTCATTGCAGGAGCTTAGTCCGTTCGGCTTCGATCGTATCGCAGGCGGCCTCGGGAGCCTTGTCGAGCTTAAATACCTTGTCGTCCTCGCCGCCCTCCAGATCGATCTCGTGGACCTCCTCGGAACAGCCGAAGCTCATGCGGATACGCTCAAGCCGCATCAGGATCGAGCCGTTGCCGCCGGCAATAGGCTCGATCTCGATGCCGCCCCCGTCACAATCGACGCCGCAGCCGATGCCTTGCGCCGAGCTGCAATCGCCACTGGCATAGAGGGTCTCTTTGCGGTCTCTGGTTTTGGCGGCGAGGAGGAAGTCGTAGCGGAAATATTGTTTCTCGATGCCGCCATCGTCTTTGGCGATGAGCGTGGCCTCGTCCTCGCTCAATTGTGTGTAGCGGACCGACAGGGTCATATCGGTCACTTGTTGCTTGGGATGCGCCTGCAAATGTTCGGCGTCGTAGGTTCGGGCGACACAGAGCCGCGAGTCCTTACCCGGGGGGACAAGCTTTTTCAGTTTGGCATAGGAGGTGTCGTCGTCGGCACTAGCCGCGCCCGAACTTGCGGCGAGACAGAGGACGGCAAGAACCAAGCCCAATGTGACACGCATCGCGTCCTCCTCGCCGCGGCGGGTGATGGACGCTCAGTGTAGCATTGACTCGGTGTGGGCAGTCAGGGGATCGTCCAAGCGCGGCGTCACTTGGGGGCGAGATGACAGATCGATTGCTGACGCGGCGGGCATTCGGGGCTTTGGCGCTGGCCGGCGCAATTGTTCTCGCCTTTCAGATGCCAATCATCACCGAGGTGCTGGCCAAGCCCCGGCGGAAGCAGAGCGGCAAGAGCGCCAAGGCGCCAAAAGCCCCGGCGGACGATTTCAAGAACCTCAAGCCTGGTGGATTTGCCTGGCATCCCGAGCGGTCGCCGCAAGGTTCGGTCGCCATCATCGTCTCGGTGCCGAAGCAGCGCGCCTTTGTCTATCGCAACGGCATTCTGATCGGTGTGGCGACATGTTCGACAGGGAAGAAAGGCTATGACACGCCGCTCGGCGTGTTCACCATTCTGGAAAAGGATAAGGACCATTATTCCAGCGAGTTCGAAAACGCGCCGATGCCGCATATGGAACGGCTGACTTGGGGCGGGGTGGCGCTGCATGCCGGTAAGCTGCCCGGTTATCCGGCGTCCCACGGTTGCGTGCGGTTGCCGCCGAAATTTGCCGAGAAGCTTTACGAGATCACGCAAATCGGCACGCCGGTGATCATCGCCGGCGACTATACCGACCCAGCGTCGGTGAAAGATCCCGGTCCGATCCTGGGTTCCGACGCCAAGCAGGTGCTCGACAGCAAGGCCGGCAAGAAGAAGGGCGGCGGTGGGGGCGGGGGCAAGAACGCCGTCACCTCGATCCTGGTCAGCCGCGCCGATAACCGTATCTACGTGCTGCGGAACGGTGCCATCGTGGCGCAAGGCGACGCCAATATCGAAGATCCGTCAAAGCCGCTCGGCTCCAACGTATTCGTCTGGCAAGGCGGCGACCCGCAGGGCTCGAGCTGGGAGGGCATGGGCTTCTATGCGGACAGTGACGGCGCGACGGCGCCGAACACCGCGGTGCTTGAGCGCATCAAGGGCTCGAGCGATGTGATGGCGGCCATCAGCAAGGCCATGAAACCGGGCACCGTGCTCGTCACCACGGACGCTCCGGCCACGCCCGAGACGCGATCGGGTGAGGATTTCGTGGTGATGGATGGGCCTGGCAAAAAGCGATAAGAGGCGAATCCTTCCAACGTCTTAGCCCTGCGTCTTGCCGACTCAGGCCCTATCCGCTAACCAATGCCATGACGGCCCAAGCCCCCGAGCATGACAAAGTCCTGATCGTCGATTTCGGCAGCCAGGTGACGCAGCTGATCGCGCGGCGGGTGCGCGAGGCCGGCGTCTATTCCGAGATCGTGCCGTTCGACAAGGCCGAGGCCGCAATCAAGGCGGTGAAGCCCAAGGCAATCATCCTCTCCGGCGGACCGGCCTCCGTGCACGAGGCCGGCACGCCGCGCGTCGACAAAGCCATTCTCGACGCGAACGTGCCGGTGCTCGGCATCTGCTATGGCGAGCAGGCGCTGGTCGCCGCGCTTGGCGGCACCGTCGAGGGCGGGCATGACCGCGAGTTTGGCCGCGCCGAGCTTGAGATCGTCGACGAGACGCCATTGTTTGACGGTGTGTGGGCTAAGAACAAACGCGCGCAAGTCTGGATGAGCCATGGCGACCGCGTGACCAAGCTGCCAAAGGGCTTCCGCAGCGTCGGAATCTCCAACGGCGCGCCGTTCGCGGCGATCGCCAATGACGAGCGCAAGATTTACGGCCTGCAGTTCCACCCGGAGGTCGTGCACACGCCGGACGGCGCCAAGCTGCTCTCGAATTTCGTGCATAAGATCGCCGGTTGCGCCGGCGATTGGACCATGGCGCAATTCCGCGAGACGGAAATCAAACGCATCAAGGAGCAGGTTGGCAAAGGCCGCGTGGTGTGCGGGCTCTCGGGCGGGGTGGACTCCGCCGTGGCGGCGCTGCTGATCCACGAGGCGATCGGCGACCAGCTCACTTGCATCTTCGTCGATCACGGCCTGCTCCGGCAGAACGAAGCGAAAGAAGTCGTCGAGCTGTTCAGGGGCCATTACAATATCCCGCTGATCGCGGTGGACGCCGCCGCGCGCTTCTTAAGCGAGCTGAAAGGCATCGCCGATCCGGAAGCCAAGCGGAAAACCATCGGGCGTCTGTTTGTCGAAGTGTTCGACGAGGAGGCGCAAAAGCTGGGCCAGGTGGATTTCCTCGCGCAAGGCACGCTCTATCCGGATGTGATCGAGAGCGTGTCGTTCACCGGCGGTCCGTCGGTCACCATCAAGTCGCATCACAATGTCGGCGGGCTGCCGGAGCGTATGCGCTTCAAGCTGATCGAGCCGTTGCGCGAATTGTTCAAGGACGAGGTGAGGAAGCTCGGGCGCGAGCTCGGCCTGCCGCCTGCCTTCGTCAATCGCCATCCGTTTCCGGGCCCGGGGCTCGCCATTCGCATTCCGGGCGACATCACCGAGGAGAAGCTCGCGATCCTGCGCAAGGCCGACGCGATCTATATCGAGGAGATCAGGAAGGCCGGGCTTTACGACACGATCTGGCAGGCCTTCGCCGTGCTGCTGCCGGTGCGCACCGTCGGCGTGATGGGCGATGCCCGCACCTACGACTTTGTCTGCGCGCTCCGCGCCGTGACCTCGACCGACGGCATGACGGCGGACTATTACGACTTCTCACACGAATTTCTCGGTCACGCGGCGCGGCGCATCATCAACGAGGTGCGCGGCATCAACCGCGTAGTTTATGATATCACCTCGAAGCCGCCGGGGACGATCGAGTGGGAATAGTGATGTCGGACAAAGTCCAAATGCTTCGCCAGGAGATTTGATCCGTTGCAGTCACGACGCCTCCTTCCAATTATCGTCGCCGTCGTCAGCGCGATCGTGGGCGCTGTTGCTTTCTCGGGTCTGCCTCGATCGTTCGCGGCGGAGCAGCCATCGGACGTTCCGGCTTGGCTTAAGTCGCATGTCGGCGACGGCGACGGCCAGATCGCGCCATTGGTGTTGCAGAGGGCGCGCGCGCTCTACCAGCAAAAATTGAGCGCAGGCGCGGTCAAAAATCCCTGCTACTTCGCCATGGACGCCACGCGTCCCGCCGGCTTTGGGCGACGGTTTTACATTATCTGCGAAGCCGACCAGACATTTCGCGCGGTGCCATCGGGACACGGTAGCGGCCGCGCCGTGCCGGGCGCGAATTTCACCAACGGCATTCAATGCGCGAAGAATTTCAGCAATGCGCAGGATTCCAAGCTGACGACCGGTGGGCCCTATGTGACCGCCGAGATCAGAACCTCGTTCAAAGGGTATTATCGCTCAGCGGGAAAATACGTTGCCTTTAGCCGCTCGTTCGTGCAGTTCGACGGCGAAGGCGACACGGCAAATGCGAGACCGCGCGCCATTGGCGGGCATCCGGCCGCCGTGTTGCGAGTGGCCTGCCGGCGAAAAGATCCGGACAGCCAATACGCTAACGCGGAAGGCTACGTTCCGGTTGGGACACTGACGGATTATGCCGCAGGCCGCAGCAATGGCTGCACCAGCTGGTCGCAAGGCGACGCGGCAAAAATCATCCCGATGATGCAGGAGAAATCGACGCTTTACATCTATCCTGAGTCAACCGACATCGCGGCCGTGGCGCAAGCGGTGAAGGCCGGAAAGTCGCCGTCGCGCGCCGGCTCGTATTGGAATGCCTCCTGCTTGCGCGCGATCGGCGCGCCGAAATTCTGGCCGAAGGAAACCCTCGAGCCGATCCTGGAGAAGCTCAAGAAAGCTCAACCGCCGGCGCCGCCGGCGCGGCCGCTGCCGATTTGCAAGTAGCCGTGAATTTAACGGCGGACGCGTCCGAATTGGACCAGCTATCTCCGTGCGGGCGCGGCGACGATCGATCCCGCAAGCTGGCCTTCGTCCCTTTTCGCAGGCGGCTCCGGTTCCTCGCCAACTTCAGCCGCCATAACTTCTGCGGCCATCTTATTTTTGAAATAGACGAGCAACTGCTCGTAGCCCGGAATGCCCGCATCCACCTCCGCGATCATGTCGGATACGTTCTTTCCGCCGATCTCGACCTCGCCGTCATTCCGATGGGCGACGAGCCGGAGGTGCAGCGCCGTCTTGGCGCGGATGATCTCCTCGATCAGCTGTATGGGCGATTTCGGCGATCTCATGCCGCGGGATTCTCTCGATTCTTATTCAAACCGCATCTTCTTTTCCGAAGGATAACATTGTCCTAATTTGCGAGCCTCAATTGGACGCCATTGAGGCGCACCTGTGCTGGTCGCATAATCATTCCGTTTGGGGGGAGGGCCGGGTCTCAACTGCCGGTTCGGCCAGTAGACTTTTCTTGGAGAAAATTCCGGGGACCTTCGGCGAACAGCTTGCGATCGCCCACGACAAGGCCTGCCGCGATGCAAGCGTAGAGCAGCGTGGCGATACATTTCGCGACCTGCCCGGCATTGAGCAACACGGCTGCCGCGTTGAGCATCGAGTGCAATAGGATCGCGGCCAGGATCGAGCGGTCGTTCTTGTAATAGAACCAGTTGGCGATGATCGCGGCGGGAATGATGCTGACGAAGAAGTTCACGATGAAGATCTTGTTCTCCATCTCAGCGACCGCGTTCTGATAGGTCCCGCTGATCAACGCCAGCGGCGCATGCCAGATGCACCACAGACCGGCGAACAGCAGCGTCGCCCGCATCATGCCGAAGTTGGCTCTGAGACTGTCCACGCCGTAACCGTGCCAGCCGGTCTCCTCCATAATGGGGGCGAGGATCATGGCGAGAAGGATCATGGGGAGGAGTTGCGTGCTGTCGGCCAGCTGGAATTGATCGATGGATTCGCCGAGCCACAGCGACAGCAAGATCGACAGGCAGATCACGGCGAAAGGCGCGACCACGGCGAGGATCGCAAGGATCGGCCTGATCTTGCGCAGGTTAAGCAGCCTGTCTTTGAAGTCGCATTTCAGCGCGCAGCTGCCGGAAGTCAGGACCATAAAGAGCGTAGCGCCGATCGGGCCCAGCAAGCCAACGAGGCTAAGAAGCGGGGCGTAGGCTTCCAGGCCCGGCTGCCTGCCGAGATAAGCGCCGACAAGCCACGGGATCCAGGTCGCGACATAGGCGATCAGGAAGAATCCCCAGGGTCTGTATTGGTAGCGTCTCTCCACGGCTTCCGATCCTGCTTTCGTGACGACTCGATGAAATCACGAGCGCCGCTAGGCCATGCAAATGACATCGATATCTTGCACTCAATGGGCGAAAATGAAAGACAGCCAATATCGAAGATGCGGAGGGGATAGGTATGCTGAAAAAGATTCTAATTGCGCTTGTGGTGATCGTCGCGATCTTCATCATCGTGGTCGCGATGCAGCCTTCGGAGTTCCGCGTCGAACGCTCGATCAAGATCGCGGCGCCGGCGGAAACCGTCTTCGCGCAAGTGAACGATCTGCATAAATGGGATGCGTGGTCGCCTTGGGCGAAGCTCGATCCCGACGCGAAGATCAGTTTCGAGGGACCGGAGTCGGGAACCGGCGCCATCGCCCATTGGACGGGCAATAGTCAAGTCGGCGAGGGGACCATGACGCTCGCCGAGAGCCGGCCGAACGAGCTCATCAAGATCAAGACCGATATCGCGAAGCCTATGGAGGTGAGCAATACGAGCGAGTTCAATTTCAAGCCGGAGGGCGATCATACCCAAGTCACTTGGGCCGTGTACGGTCATCAGAATTTCATCGGCAAGGCGTTCTGCCTGGTGATGAACGGGAAGAAGATGATGGGCGAGATGCTCGACAAGGGCCTGGCTCAGCTAAAGACGGTGGCGGAAGCGAGCAAAACTTAGACAGGCAATTCCCATGACCATTCTCATTCTCGGCATCATCGTTCTGATCGGCATTCATTTCGTGCCAGCCTTCCCGGACTTGCGCGACAGCCTGATGGCGCGGCTCGGCAGAAACGGTTACCGCGCGCTGTTCTCGGTCGTCTCCCTGCTTGGCCTTGCGCTTGTGGTTTGGGGTTTTGCCAAGGCGCCTGTGGTGCAGATCTGGGCGCCGCCAGTCTGGACGCGGCACCTTGCTCTATTGTTGATGCTGCCGGTGTTCCCGCTGCTGTTCGCCGCCTACCTCCCGGGCAAGATCAAAGCCAAAGTGCGGCACCCGATGCTCGCCGCGATCAAGTTCTGGGCGCTCGCCCATCTCATCGCCAATGGCGACCTCGCCTCGATCATTCTGTTCGGGTCGTTCCTGGCCTATGCCGTGGTGGACCGAATTTTGGTCAAGCGGCGGGGAGGAGCCGAGCTGGTGTTGGCGGTTTCCGAGGCCGAAGCTCGCCGTAATGACCTGATCAGTCTCGGCGCGGGCCTGGCGCTTTATGTGGCCTTTCTGTTCTGGCTGCATCCGCTCTTGATTGGGGTCTCACCTTTAGCCTCGGGGTAAGGCCCTGCGGCAGTTTTTTGCAGTGCAAAACGCCCTATATATCTGTCATAAGACGCCATTGGCCCATCCCTTCCTGGGAGTTTTGACCTGTGTCGAAGCAAGTGACGACGAAGCGAGTTACCGCGCCGGATATTGCCAAGCGCAAGGGCGGCGCGCCCATCGTGGCGCTGACCGCCTATCACGCCCATACTGCGCGCATTATCGACCCTTATGTCGACATGCTGCTGGTCGGCGACTCGCTCGGCATGGTGATGCACGGTTACGAAACCACCGTGCCGGTGCCGCTCGACCTCATGATCATGCATGCACAGGCCGTGGTGCGCGGCTCGACCAGGGCGCTGGTCGTGGTCGATATGCCGTTCGGCTCCTACGAAGAGAGCCCGTCCATCGCCTTCCGCAATGCCGCGCGGGTGCTGAAAGAGACCGGCTGCGGCGCCATCAAGATCGAGGGCGGTGCGCATATGGCGGAGACCATCCGCTATCTCAGCGCGCGGGGCATTCCGGTGATGAGCCATATCGGCATGACGCCGCAGGCCGTGAATATGATCGGCAGCTTCAGGCCGCTGGGGCGCCACCGCTCCGAATGGGCGGCGTTCGAGGAAGATGCGCGCGCCGTCGCCGAGGCCGGCGCCTTCGCCGTAGTGGTGGAAGCGCTCGCGGAACTGCTCGCCGCGCGGATCACCAAACAAATTCCGATCCCGACCATCGGCATCGGGGCGTCGGCAGAGTGCGATGGGCAGATCCTCGTGCTCGAGGATGTGCTCGGCCTGAACCCGAAGGCGCCCAAATTCGTCAAGGAATACGCTCAGCTTGGCGAGGCGATCGAGAATGCGGTGAAAGCCTACGCGGACGACGTGCGCTCACGCGCCTTCCCGGCGGCCGAGCATACCTATCCGATGTATGACGACGATCCGCAGGCCACGAAAAAGGCCAAAATGACAGGCAGTTAGCCGGTCTGGCGGATTTAGCGTTAAGGGCTTGGGGCCGATTTCGCGGCGCATTGCCTTGCGCGGGGGAAGGGCCTTCACTATACGGCGTTGGACGGGAGCCGATCCGAGTTCCCGGTCAATCACCGGCATCAGAGTGCGCTAGCAATGAGCGATAGTGAATTTTTTCGCGAGGTGGACGAGGCCGTCCGCCACGAGCAATACAAAAAGCTTTGGGATCGCTATGGCATCTTGGCCATCTTCGGCGCTTGCCTGATCATTGCCGGCGTTGCCGGGTATAAGGGCTGGGTCTATTGGCGCGACAAGCAGGCCGGCGATGCAGGCGCTCAATTCACGCAGGCGCTGAGCTTGGCGAAAGCGGGCGACGCCGCCAAGGCGGGTGAGGCCTTTACTCAGCTGGCCGAGAAGGGTCCCGCTGGCTACCAGGTGCTCGCGCGTTTCCAACTCGCCGCGGCCGAGGCCAAGGCGGGCGAAACCGACAAGGCGGTCGTGGGCTACGACGCACTCTCCGCCGATGCAAGCGTCGATGAAATTCTGAAGGGCTACGCGACGATCCAGGCTGCGACCCTCAAGCTCACAAGTGCCGACTATGCCGAGATGGAGCGCCGCTTGAAGGCACTCACGGAGGGTACCAGCCCGTGGCGTTTTTCCGCGCGCGAATTGCTGGGGCTTTCGGCATACAAGCTCGACAACATGCCGGAAGCCGAGAAGCAATTCACCGCGCTTGCCGGTGATGAGTCGACGCCGTCGAACATGCGCGAACGCGCCGACATGATGTTGGCCTTGATCGCAGGCGCTATGAAGGCGCCGGCGCCTGCGGCCAACTAGCTTTCACATGAGGGGTAGCGTCGATGTGGCCCCGGGGCGAAGGCAAATGCGACACCGCGTCCTCATAGCGGCTTCGGTCATGATCGGGCTGGCGTTGTGCCTCACCGGCTGCGCCAGCGGGTTGCCATCGATCAAGAATCCTTTCTCCAAAGAAGAGGAGAAGCTGCCGGGGCAGCGCATAGCGGTGCTGACATCGCCAGGCGTTGGCGATGTCGACCGCAGCTTAGCGGCGAAGCCGATGGCGCTGCCACCGCCTCGCAACAATCCGAGCTGGACACAACCCGGCGGTATCGCATCGAACAATCTCGGCCATCTCGCTCTCGGCGAGTCGGTCCACCAAATCTGGACGGCTGACGCGGGCACCGGATCGTCCTCGAAGGGACGCTTGAGCGCGTTGCCGCTGGTTGCCGATGGCAAGGTGTTCACGCTCGATGCCGGGGGCGATGTTTCTGCATTTGCTGCCACAAGCGGGCAGCGGCTGTGGACGGCGAGCGTCACGCCGGAGAACGAGAAGAGCAACGAAGGGTTCGGCGGCGGCATCGCGCTCGATGGCGGCCAACTTTACGCGACGACGGGCTACGGCACCGTCGTTGCGATCAATCCGGGCAATGGCGCGATCATTTGGACGAAGCGGACCGGGGAACCGATCCGAAGCTCGCCTACGGCGGCCGGCGGCAAGATCTATTTCGTTTCGACCGACAGCGTGTTGCATTGTCTCAGCGCCACGGACGGTGCCGAAGTGTGGACGGCGCGCGGCCTGCCGCAACCGGCGACGCTGCTCAGCAATGTCAGCCCTGCGGTCGGCAAGGGCTTGGTCATCGTGCCGTTCGCCGCGGGCGACATCGTGGCCTATCAGATGGACGGGCAGAGGGCCTGGAACGAATCGCTGTCTCGGGAGAGCGATACATCGGGGGCCGGTGTCCTCGCCGATCCGGCGCGGCCGGTGGTCGACCAGGGCGTGGTGTTTGCCGTAAGCCACGGCGGTAAGATGATCGCCTCCACCGAAGCGACGGGAGAGCGGCTGTGGACGCGGACGCTCGCCAGCACGCAAATGCCTTGGATCGCCGGGGATACGGTCTATGTCGTCGAGGTCACGGGCAAATTGCTGGCGCTCTCGCGGGCGGACGGGAAGATCCGCTGGATGGTCGATTTGCCTGCAAGTGGCCGCTGGAGCGGCCCTGTGCTTGCCGGCGGCAAGGTCTGGTCCGTATCAGCGGACGGCCTCCTGGTCGCCGCCGATGCCAGAACCGGTACGCTGTCGAGCCAGGTCGATCTCGGTACTGAGGTCTATGTTTCGCCGATTGTCGCGGACGGGCGCATGTATATTCTGTCAGACAATGCCCGCCTGATTGCCCTCAATTGAGCAGCACCGGCTCTCACCGGTTGCCCTAGCCGAATTCGCTGAAATGTCCTTCACCATCGCCATCATCGGACGCCCGAATGTCGGCAAGTCCACGCTGTTCAACCGCCTTGCGGGAAGCAGGCTGGCGCTTGTCGACGATCAGCCCGGGCTCACGCGCGACCGGCGCGAAGCCGAAACGTCGATCGGACCGTTCGAGGCAACGCTGATCGATACCGCCGGCTTCGAGGATGCCAAGACCGGACTTGGTCCGAGAATGCGGGAGCAAACCCAGGCGGCCATCGCGCAGGCCGATGTTGTGGTGTTTATGATCGATGCCCGCGCCGGCGTGATCGGCGCCGACGAGAGCTTCGCCGATCTCGTGAGAAGTTCCGGCAAACCCGTTATCCTCGCAGCCAATAAATGCGAGGGGCGTGCCGCCGATCCTGGTTTATATGAGGCCTTTAGGCTCGGGTTCGGAGAACCCATCGCAATCTCGGCCGAGCACGGCACCGGCATCGGCGAGTTGATCGAGGCGATCGAAGAGAAAGCCGGTGCGGCCGGGGAGATCGCGCCAAGCCAAGATGAAGACTCCGCGGCCGAGGAGGCCGATGCGCGCCCGTTGCGCCTCGCCATTATCGGCCGGCCCAATGTCGGGAAATCGACGCTCGTCAACGCGCTCCTCGGCGAGGAGCGCATGATCACAGGGCCGGAAGCCGGCATAACCCGCGATTCGATTGCCACCGACCTGACTTGGGAGGGGCGGCCGTTACTGCTGTTCGATACGGCGGGCTTGCGGCGCAAGATGCGCGTCGAAGGGAAAGCCGAAGAACTTTCCGTTGGCGATACGCTGAAGGCCATCCGCT
>JANWJA010000102.1 GCA_025449615.1 Methyloceanibacter sp. | reverse complement strand
GGACAGCAGGTCGCCGCCGGTGAGGCGCTCTGCGTGGTCGATGAGATGAAGATGGAGAACGTGTTGAAGGCCGAGCGGGTCGGCATCGTGGCAAAGATCAAGGCCAGGCCTGGCGACAGCCTCAATGTCGACGCGGTGATCCTCGAATTTAAGTGAGAATGGCTCACGACGATACCAGGACAGTTACCGTCAGGATCGAAGGAATGGTGCAGGGCGTGTTCTATCGCGCCTGGACCGAGCAGAATGCGCGAGAGCTTGGCCTCGATGGCTCGGTGCGCAACAGCATGGACGGTAGCGTCGAGGCAGTCTTCTCGGGCCCTGCGAATTACGTCGAGGAGATGCTGGAGCGCTGCCTTGCTGGGCCGCCCGATGCGATGGTCAATGCGGTGATCGTGCTGCACGAAGGCGGCTCGGTACCGCCGGGCTTCAGGGTTTTGCCGACAGGCTGATACCTAATCGAAGACCTCGATAAACGTCTCGCGGAGCACGGCGTCGACGCGTGCCATGTCGGTCTTGGCGACTAGCACGGCGAGGCTGGTCACCTTCGTATCGACGAGCCCGCACGGGACGATGCCGGAGAAATGCTCAAGGTTAGGATCGACATTGAGGCTCACGCCGTGGAAGCTGACCCAATGGCGGACGCGGATGCCGATACTGGCGATCTTAGTGCCCTCGACAAAAATCCCCACATTGTCCGCAGACCGCTCGCCCTTCACGCCGAAACTCGCCAGCGTCGCGATCAGCCAAGTTTCGAGCGAGGTGACAAAGGCGCGGACGTCGCGCCCGCGCTTCGACAAATCGAGCATGACATAGGCCACGCGCTGGCCCGGGCCGTGATAGGTGAAGCGGCCGCCGCGGCCGGTCTGGATCACGGGAAAGCGAGTGGGGGTGAGCAGTTCACTGGGATCGGCGCTGGTGCCGGCGGTGTAAATCGGGGGATGCTCGAGCAGCCAGACGCATTCGGATGCTTCGCCCTTAGAAATCGCCTCGACGCGCGCTTCCATGGCCTCTAGGGCCTCTGGATAGGGCACTGGAGCAGAGCTCATCAGCCACTCGACACGAGTGTCGGGAGGCACAATTTTCCGGGCTGCTTCCGCCATACAGAGGTTGTGGACGGGCCGGACAAGGCTTTCAAGCCCTAAGCTTGCGCCTCTAGGGCAGGTTTGCTAAGGCAGGCCCCTTGGCCCGCTTCGCTTGCCGCGAGGCTGGCAAATAGCCATATCTGGATATCCCAGAGCCTAAATAAGCGGTCGTGGCGGAAATGGTAGACGCGCAGCGTTGAGGTCGCTGTGAGCTTGCTCGTGGAGGTTCGATTCCTCTCGACCGCACCACTTTTCTTTTAAATTCAGTTTGGCGAGGCGGCTTCGTGGGCCGCGCTCGCGGCCGGCAGCGTCTCCGGCGGCTTCGGCACGATGTGCACGATTCTGTAGCCGCGTTTTTTCAGCTCATCGAGGATATCGGGCAGCGCCGTCGCTGTGGCGGGCTCGGTGTCGTGGAATAGAATGATGCCCTTGCCGTGTTGCTCCAGCCGCGCCAGCGTCCGCTTCTTGATTTGCTCGGCGCTGATCCGCATCCAATCGTCCGTGCCGATATCGCAAGAGACGATCGCGTCGTTGTGCGAGGCGAGATAGTCGTTGAGCGCGTTCGAATTGTTGAGTCCCGGATAGCGGAAGAAGGGTGCAGCCCTGCCGCCGGATGCCGTGTTCAATGCTGCGAAGCCGCGATCGATGTCGGCTTCAGCCTTGTCCAGCGATAGACGCCCGAGATTGCTCGGGTGCGAATAGCTGTGGTTGCCGATGGTGTGACCGCGATCGGCGACATCCTTGGTAAGTTCGGGGTGCGCGTCCACCCACTTGCCGACCTCGAAGAATGTCGCCTTGACGCAATGTTTGTCGAGCGCGTCGAGCACTGCCGGGGTGGTTTTGGGATTGGGGCCGTCATCGAAGCTGAGGACCACTTCGCCCAGGCTGAGATCGAGCGAGGAAGGATATTGGTAGGTGCCGTAGCGCGGGCCGCCGGTCGGATCGACCTCAAGGATGCGCGAGACCCCGAGGGCATTCGGATCGCCGGCACAATTGACCTCTTCCGCCGCGGCGTTGCCGGCTGTGACGGCCGCCAATAGAGCGAGCCAGGCTACGCACTTAGCACTCATCCCCCAGCCCACCCCCAACGCGTTACTAGTGCTATTTTTGGGCTGGAAATTGAATCAGAACAAGGGTCTATTGCGCGCGAAGTGCGCGCCTTTCGGTCGCTGGGGACCGAGGCGGACTTCCCTCAAAATTCGCGCCTTCAATCACGGCGATCGGATAGACGATGCAGGACGCCGCAAGCGAAATCCAATTGCGCGACGAGGAGGGCGGATTCCGCTCCGAGTTCCTGCGTGAGGTCGAGACCGCGCTCGATGAGGCCAATAGCCTGCGGATCCGTGAGCTGACGCTGGGCCTGCATGAGGCTGACCTCGCTGATTTGATCCAGCTACTGAAGCCCGAGCAGCGGGTCGCGCTGATCACCACACTGGGACCCGAGTTCAATGCTGCGGCGCTCTCGGAGCTCGACGAGGCGGTGCGCGACCAGGTGCTGGGGGCGATGCCGAACGAGCAGGTTGCGGAAGCGCTGCAACAGCTCGATTCCGACGAAGCCGTCTATCTGCTCGAGGACCTCGACAAGCAGGAACAGTCGGACATCCTGGCCAAGCTGCCTCTGTTTGAGCGCGCGGCACTGGAGCGAAGCCTCGAATATAAAGAGGACTCGGCCGGCCGCATCATGCAGACCGACCTGATCGCGGTGCCGCCGTTCTGGTCGGTGGGGCAGACCCTCGACTTTATGCAAGAGGCCGACGACCTGCCCGAGCGGTTTTACGAAATCTTCGTCGTCGACCCGTCCTATCATTTGCTGGGGTCGGTGGCGCTCGATCGCTTGCTGCGCTCCAAGCGGCTGGTCTCCATCGAAGACCTGACTATCACCGACATTCACCCGATCCAGGTCGAGTCCGACCAGGAAGAGGTGGCGCGGCAGTTCGAGCGCTACAATCTGACTTCGGCGCCTGTGGTCGATGCGGATCAGCGGCTGGTCGGCGTCATCACCGCAGACGATGTCGTCGAGGTCATCCAGGAAGAAGCCTCGGAAGACATTCTGAAAATGGGCGGCGTCGGCGGCGAATCAGTCGCCGATACGGTTTGGGAGACGACGCGGCACCGCTTCGCCTGGCTGCTTGTCAATCTGGCAACGGCCATTCTCGCCTCGGCCGTGATCTCGCTGTTCGATGCGACTATCGAGCAGATGGTTGCGCTCGCGGTGCTGATGCCAATCGTGGCGTCGATGGGAGGCAATGCTGGAACGCAAACCATGACGGTTGCGGTCCGCGCCATCGCCACGCAAGATCTCGGACGGGCGAATGCGTTCCGGGTCATTGGTCGCGAGACCGCGGTCGGCTTGCTGAACGGGGTGCTGTTTGCCGCCATCATGGGAACCATCGTCTATTTCTGGTTCGGCAACAGTCCGCTAGGTCTCGTGATTGCGGCGGCTATGATCGTCAACCTTATCGTGGCAGCGCTTGCAGGCATTCTGATTCCGCTTGGCCTTGAGGGGCTTGGACTCGACCCTGCGATTGCGTCAGGCGTTTTCGTTACCACGGTGACGGATGTGGTGGGTTTTTTCGCATTTCTCGGACTTGCTGCGATTTGGCTGGTTTGACCACACCAGCGCCAATTTTCTCGTGTCAGATTGTTCTGCTCCGGATGAGGAGATCGGCGGACCGTTCCTTTGGTGTGGGCCTCTTCAGGCCCCGCCTTAGTGTGAGGCGAGGGGTCTCGCCCCAGACTAGGTTTTGCTGCTAAGTTAGGCAAAGCCCACCACCGCAATCCATTCCCGGACATTTATGTTCTTTTATCTCGCCAAAGCGTTCTGGTTCCTGCTTACGCCCTCAACCTTAATCGCGCTGCTGATCTCCTATGGCGCCATCCTGATTTGGACTGGATGGGCGCGCTGGGGACGGCGCTTCGTTTCGTTCGGCGCGCTGCTGTTGCTGATCGTGGGCCTCTCGCCGCTGGGGAACGCGCTGATCCTGCCGTTGGAGGATCGCTTCTCACGGACCGATCTCGACGCGGCACCCACGCCGACCGGTTTCATCGTGCTCGGAGGTGCCGAGGATCGGCTGGTCGGGCAGGCGCGGAAGGCGCCGACCTTGAACGAGGCCGGCGAGCGCATGCTGGAGGTGGTGGCGCTGTCGCGCAAATTCCCCGACGCCAAGATCGCGTTTACCGGTGGCGATGCCGGCATCTTCTATAAATCCGACACGGAAGCAGAGGGCGCGGCCACGCTGCTGGTTTCCATGGGTGTGGCGCCGGAGCGGCTGATCCTCGAATCGGAATCGCGCGACACTTACGAGAACGCCGAGTTCCTCAAAACGGAACTCGAGCGACTCGGGGATCTTGGACCTGGAAAGAGATGGGTGCTGATCACCTCGGCCTTCCACATGCCACGCGCCATGGGCGCGTTCCGCAAAGCCGGGCTCGATCTGGAAGCATGGCCGGTCGATTACCGGACGCGGGGGCCCATCGATCTCACGCGGCCATTTGACAAGGTGTCGGAGGGCTTGCGCCGCGTCGACACCGCGTCACGCGAATGGGTTGGTCTCTTGTCGTATTGGCTGACCGGCCGGACCGATGCGTTGTTCCCGGCGCCGCTCGTGGTCAATGCGGGTTGCGATCTGGCGCGGCCAGGCGCTAGCCCCTCGCCAGCATCCCCATGTAGACCCAATCCTTGAGGTTTTTTTCCTCGTGGCTCGGCCCTTACGCCGCTTCACGAGATCGTCAGGCTCGGGAGACTGGGCATAACTGAAGTTGGCATCGTGCGAATCCGATGCGGCCGCGCTAAACTTCGACGCAAACAGGAAGGGCGGAATGACGGTCCATCTGATCAAGCTTTGTGTCGGGGTCGATAATGTTGCCGAACTCCATGCGTGGCAGACCGAGCGGCTCGATGGTTTGCGCCGGCAGCGGAAAACGCCCGAGCATTGCCATCGGACCATGCAGACGCCGCGGCGGCGCGATGAAGTGCTCAATGGCGGATCGCTCTATTGGGTGATCCGGGGCGTGATCTTGGTGCGCCAGCGCGTGCTCGATCTTAGGCCCGATGTCAAAGACGATGGCGTCAAGTGTTGCGGCATCGTGCTCGATCCCGAACTCATCGCCACGCGGCCGCAAGCGCGGCGCGCGTTTCAGGGGTGGCGCTATTTTGATGCGGTGGACGCGCCGCAAGATCTTCGCGCCTTCGATGCGAGCCATGCCGACATGCCACCGGGCATGCGCGAGGAGCTGCGCGAGCTCCGCCTGATCGATTGGTGATCGGCGCTATTTGCCTTTGGTCTTCGGCAGCACGGCCATATTGTCGATGAGGCGCGTCGCGCCGAGATAGGCGGCTGCGAGAACGCGCGCCGGAGCCCTGACTGGCCCGGCCAACGGGTCGAGCGTCGCGGCATCGCGGACCGCGACATAGTTGACGCGAAAGCCCGCGGCTTCGAGTTTGAAGCGACCCGAACCAGAGGCGTCGTCGCAACCGCGACCCTCGGCGAGATCTGAAGCGATCTTGCTCAGGACTTGATGCAGCACCGGCGCCACCTTCCGCTCGCTCGGCGAGAGATAGACATTGCGTGAGGACATCGCGAGCCCGTCCTCCCCGCGCACGATCGGCGAGCCGACAATTTCGACAGGAATAAATAGGTCGCGGACCAAACTTCGGATCACGATCAGCTGCTGATAGTCCTTCTCGCCGAACACAGCGACATCGGGGGCCGCTTGCATCAGCAATTTGGTGACGATGGTGGCGACGCCCTCGAAATGTTGCGGCCGCTCCCCGCCGCATAAATCGTCGGAGAGATTGAGCACCTTCACGCTGGTGCTCGAGCTTTTCGGATACATCTCCTCGACGGATGGCGCATAGACGAGGTCGGTTCCCGCCGCGGCGAGCTTCTCGACGTCGCCCTTCTCGTCGCGGGGATAGCGCTTGAAGTCCTCCTTCGGACCGAACTGCGTCGGGTTGACGAAAACGGAGGAGACGATGCGGGAGGCATGTTGCTTGGCGGTGGCGACAAGGGAAAGGTGGCCTCCATGGATCGATCCCATGGTCGGTACCAGCGCGACGGTCTCACCGCTTTTGCGCCATTTGGCGACTGCCGATCTGAGCTCGTCGACGGTGCGTATGATCGGGGCTTGTTTGGTCACGTTTTTGCTTTCCCCGCCTGGCTTCTATCGGCAACGATAGCAGGTCCGCCAAACCCCCGACAACGGGGCGGTGCGTTAGGCCTACAACCATTGCCCTAGGCGGGAATAGGGGCCATGTATAACGGGGATCGGGTCTTGGGCCGATCGTAGGAGACGAGGACGATGGCGGAGCCAAAGACGCCGGCTGAGAGCCCGGCGAAAGGCATCGCGGCAAGACAATCCAGTTCCGCGGAGGTTAACGCATTCATCGAGAAGGTGCGGGCGATGACGCCGGCGGCTTCGGGCCGTGGACGGCTGATCTTTGCCATGGACGCCACGATGAGCCGCCAGCCGACCTGGGACCTTGCGCTCAAGCTGCAGGGCGACATGTTCCAAGCCGTCAAGGACGTTGGCGGGCTCGATGTTCAGCTTGTGTATTTTCGCGGCTTCAACGAGACCAAAGCCTCGAAATGGATCGGCGATCCCGACGCCGTCGCCAGACTGATGTCGCGCGTCGCCTGCGAGGGCGGCTACACGCAGATCCAGAAAGTGCTCAGTCATGCGCGCGGCGAGAGCGCCGCAACACGCGTGAATGCGCTGGTCTATGTCGGCG
>JANWJA010000101.1 GCA_025449615.1 Methyloceanibacter sp. | reverse complement strand
CCGTCCTTCGACTTGTCGCGCACCTCGACGACATCGCCCTCGCGGCAACGATAGCTCGCGATGTTCACGCGGCGGCCGTTGACCTTCACATGGCCATGGGAAACGAACTGGCGCGCGGCGAAGACGGTGGGCACGAATTTGGCGCGATAGACGATGGCGTCGAGTCTCCGCTCCAGAAGGCCGATCAGCTTCTCGGAGGTGTCGCCGCGGAGCCGCGCCGCCTCGTGATAGATCGACTTGAATTGCTTCTCGGTGATGTTGCCGTAATAGCCTTTAAGCTTCTGCTTGGCGCGGAGCTGATGGCCATAATCCGAAAGCTTACCGCGGCGGCGCTGGCCGTGCTCACCGGGACCATATTCGCGCTTATTGTAGGGGCTTTTCGGGCGACCCCAAATATTCTCGCCCATGCGGCGGTCGATCTTATGCTTGGCATTTATTCGTTTCGTCATCGATCGCTCCAAAAATCCTTCATCTGCCTCGTCGCGAGAGGTCGCGAGGGGCCAAATCCTTAGCCTATGACGGCAAAAGCCGGGCGCTCGGCCTTAGGCACGGCCCCGGCATCGCTTCGCGTGGGCTTCTGTTACACGCGAATGGCGGAAAGTGTCAATTGGGTGCTCCGGCAGGCGCAGGCGCCGCCTGGGGCGCCGCAGGGGTCGATTTCGGTGCATCCGAGCCCGCTGGGGCCGCCGGAGCTGCCGGTTTCGCCCCTTGCGGAGCCTCCGCCTTGGCCGATTGGACATAGGCGGTGATGGACTTCACCACCTTCTCTTTCTGCTCGGGCGAGCATTCCAGCTTCTTCGGCGTCAGCACTCTGGGTGCCGAAGGCTCGGAAGCGCTTTGTCCCTTTTCCGCCGACGCAGCCTCCTTCTTCTTCTTGGCCTCAGCGAGATCGGCGGCCGTCTGCGCGCCCTGCACGTCATTTTCCTCTTCAGTCGCGGTGATCTTCATGTTCCCCGTGAAGTATGACACCGAGAAAACGTGCAACGCACGGATGAAGAGTAGCTGTTCCTGAGTCCAGGTCTTCCGCGCTTCTTCCGTCTTCATCAGCGTCTCGTAATTCGCGCGCTCGAGGTCGACCAGATCGCAGGCCTCGGCATAGGCCGATCGCGTTGCAACGCGGATAATGCGGCGGGCATCATCCACAGGGATCAAGAATTTATTGGGTTCGGATTTGTCCACTTTGACCGGCTTGCCGTCTGGGCCTGGAAATTCGTTCGGCAAAATTGAAAAGGCGAGGCTCGACATCACGTTCACAGAACGGTCGCTCAGCTTGCCCTGCTGGCCGCCAGCGCTGTCTGCGGGCTTGGAGCGCTTGTCGAGCTCTTCAGCCGCGGTCTTCACGCCAGTTTCTTGCGCGGCAACGAGTGACACTGTGCCCTGCAGCGTTAACAACGCAATGGCCGCGCCACCCAACTGAACCCAGACTTTTTGCATCCTTGAGCCCCTATTTTTCCCGCGGCGGAAGCTAGCATCGTTGGCGGCAATCGCAATAGGAGAAACGGGGCGGAACTATGGCTCGTTAACGCGGGCGGAGATGCGCCCGGACAAGCGATGCGACGATGCCGCGCCAGGTCCGAATATCCTGCTCGGTTGCACCCATGCGGTGGAACATGTTGCGGATGTTGCGGACCATGGTTGGACGCTTCTCGGGGGGGCGAAGAAAGCCGGAAGCGTCAAGCTCGGTTTCGAGATGCTCGAACAGACCGAGAAGCTCGGCACGAGTCGCCGGTCGCGTCGCGGAAATATCCATGCCCTCTACGGCGGGGCCGTCAGTTTCCGTGGCGCGGCCGAGACTCATGTCCGGCCCGCAGGTTTTCAACCACTCGTAGCTCAAGAGCAGCACCGATTGCGGCAGGCTCAGCGAGGCGAAGGCTGGATTGACGGGCGCGGTGACGACCGCATCGGCGAGCGCGATCACATCGTTCTCGAGCCCGGCTCGCTCCGGACCAAATAGAACGCCGGTGCGCTCCCCCCTCGAAGCTCTCGCCGCGAGCTCGCGCGCGGCACTCTCAGGCGACAGCACAGGTTTCACCATGCCACGCGGCCGCGCCGTCGTCGCCAGCACGAAATTGAGATCGCCGATGGCCGCTTCCGCGCTCAGATAGGTTTTGACGTCGTCGAGGACGGGGGCGCCGGAGGCCGCATTCCTCGCCTTCTCACTTGGCCAGCCGTCGCGAGGCGCAACCAGCCTCAACTCAGAGAGGCCGAAGTTGGCCATGGCGCGCGCGGCAAAGCCGATATTCTCGCCGAGCTGCGGCTCGACGAGAATGATGGCGGGGGCGACCGAGGCCCCGCCCGCCCCCTTCGAGCGACCGGCTACGATCTTCGCGGCCTTCGATTTCTCCTTCGCTTTTATCATGACATGCACGATGCTATAGGGGGCGCCGGTCCGCAACCGGCACCTGCCGGAGCCTTAACGGGTCCTGCCGCAATCGATTTCTCCCCGGAGACGCAGACGTGAATAAGATTAAAGTCAAAAACCCGGTCGCGGAGCTCGACGGGGATGAGATGACGCGGGTCATCTGGGACCTGATCAAGAAAAAGCTGATCCTGCCCTATCTCGATATCGAGCTGCTCAGTTTCGATCTCAGCATCGAGAATCGCGACGCCACCGACGACCAAGTCACAATCGACGCGGCCTATGCCATCAAGGCATGCGGGGTCGGCGTCAAATGCGCGACGATCACGCCGGACGAGGCGCGGGTGAAGGAGTTCAACCTTAAGAAGATGTGGAAGTCGCCGAATGGCACCATCCGCAACATCCTGGGCGGGGTGATCTTCCGCGAGCCGATCATCTGCAAGAACGTGCCACGGCTGGTGCCAGGCTGGACCAAGCCGATCGTGATCGGACGCCACGCTTACGGCGACGTGTATCGCGCCACCGATTTCCGCGTGCCCGGCAAAGGCACGCTCAAGATCAGCTTCGAGGGCAAAGACGGCACCAAGATCGAGCACGAGGTGCATCGCTTTGACGGCAGCGGTGTCGCGCTCGCCATGTTCAACGTCGACGACTCGATCCGCGATTTCGCGCGCGCCACTTTCAACTACGCGCTCACGCGCGACTATCCGGTCTATCTCTCCACCAAGAACACGATCCTGAAAGCCTATGACGGGCGTTTCAAGGACATTTTCGCCGAGATCTTCGCCGCCGAATTCAAGCCCGAATTCGATAGACGCGGGCTCACCTATGAGCACCGCCTGATCGACGACATGGTCGCTGCCTCGCTGAAATGGTCCGGAGGCTATGTCTGGGCGCTCAAGAATTACGACGGTGACGTGCAATCTGACACGGTGGCGCAGGGCTTCGGCTCACTCGGCTTGATGACCAGCGTGCTGATGACGCCGGACGGCAAGGTGGTGGAGGCCGAGGCCGCGCATGGCACCGTGACGCGGCATTACCGCCAGCATCAGCAAGGGCGCACCACTTCGACCAATGCCACCGCCTCGATCTTCGCCTGGACACGTGGGCTGAAGCATCGAGCTAAGCTCGACGATAACGCGGAGCTCGCGCGATTCGCCGAGACGTTGGAACGCGTGGTGGTGGACACGATCGAGGCCGGGTTCATGACCAAGGATCTGGCGCTCCTGGTCGGCGCCGAGCAGAAATGGTTTTCGACCGAAGGCTTCCTCGACAAGATCGGCGAGAATTTGCGCGCGACGATGGCTCTCGCGCCGGCCTAGGCGGTTGGCTTCGCCCGCCGTGCGCGACGAGGCTTTTTGGCTAGGACATCAACCGCATCATCGATGGCGCTGCGGCGGCGGGCAACATCGCGAATTTGCTGCATGATCTCCGGATTTCGCCGCGACAGGCGCGCAAGCGCTTCGCTATCGAGCACATAGACCCGGCAGCGGGTTTGGGCGACGACGCTGTGCCGATGCCGCCGCTGTTCGAGCAAGGCCATCTCGCCAAAAAAATCTCCGTCTTTCAGGATGGTCTGCTTTCCCTTTGGCTGAGCGACGGTGGCCTCGCCGCTCGCCACCAGATACATGGCCCCGCCCGGGTCACCGGCGCGAACAATCGGGACACCCGGAAGATAGGTACGCGTGTAGAGCAGCTTGGTGATCTCCGCGATCTCGGCCTCGTCCATGGTACTGAACAGCGGCACCCGGGCCACCATGCTCCAGGTGACCACGAATTGATGCCGGCTCGATTCCTGGCTGAAGCCCGAGGCGATGATGGCGACGGGCAGCGCGAACATGCAAAGGCCGAGAACCATGACGATGCCGCCAACGACTTTGCCGAACGGCGTGACCGGCACGACGTCGCCGTAGCCGACCGTCGTCAGCGTGGAGAGCGACCACCACGCCGCCGCTGGAATCGAGCCGAATTTGTCGGGCTGCGCGGCACGTTCGAGGAAATACATCGCCGTGGAGGTGAACAACAGAACGATCAACATGACGACAAGCGCACCGATCAGCGTGCGGTACTCGTCTTCGAGCACGCGGCCCAGCGTCTGCAATGCCGGCGAGTAGCGCGCAATCTTGAGCAGGCGGAAGATGCGGAATACGCGCAGGATTCTGAGGTCAATCGGGATAAACCATTGCAGATAAGCCGGCAGCACCGCGAGCAGATCGATGATCATGATCGGCCGCAACATGAAGCGGAGTCGCGCCCGCCAATGCGGCAGGCGGCTCAGCATCGGGATGTCGACGGCGCTCCAAACGCGCAAGATGTATTCGATCGAAAAGATCGCGACGGAAATGTTGTTGAAGTGGTCGAGGCCGGCACCATACTTCGCGGCGACCTCCGGCACGGTCTCGGCGGCAAAGGCGATGGCGTTGACGACGATCAGCGCGATGATGAAGGCATTGACGAAATAGGACGCCGGATGCGCCTGGCTGCCCACTTCGAGAATATTGTGAACGTCGCTGCGCCAGCTCCGCCAAACGGATTGGACGCTCATTGTCAGGCGCGCCCGGCGCGAAGCGGCTTATTGTCGCCCGGCGCGGCGCCTAAGCGCGATTCGATCGCTGCGATCGCCGCATCTGCCTTGGCGCCGTCGGGACCTCCGGCTTGCGCAAAGTCCGGACGGCCGCCGCCGCCTTTGCCGCCAAGAGCCTCAGCGCCGACGCGCACGAGATCGACAGCGCTATTGGCGCCGGTCAAATCGTCGGTGACACCAACGACGAGGGAGGCCTTGCCTTCCTCGCCCACGCTGATGATGACGACGATGCCGGAGCCGAGCTGGCGCTTGGCGTCGTCGACCAGGCCGCGCAAATCCTTGGCCGCCACGTTCTGCACAGTTCGCGCGAGCAGCTTCACCCCGCCCAGTTCGCGAACAGCACCGGCAGTGTCGTCGCCTCCGCCGCCTCCGAGCGCAAGCTCGCGCTTGGCGTCGGCGAGCTGCCGCTCGAGTTTCCGCCGCTCATCGATGATGGCGGCGAGCCGCGTAATCATGTCGTCGGGGCCGACTTTGAGGAGTTCGGCAGCCTCGCGCACTTTCTCGTCTTGCGCGGCAAGATAGGCGCGCGCTGCATTGCCGGTCAGCGCCTCGATGCGGCGAATGCCGGAGGCAACGGCGGTCTCCGCGACGATCTTGAGCAGCCCGATGTCGCCCGTCCTGCGGACGTGGGTTCCTCCGCACAGCTCGATGGAATAGGCGCGGTCGGCCTTATTGCTTCTGTCATCCACACCCATGGAGACGACACGGACCTCGTCGCCATATTTCTCGCCGAACAGTGCGAGCGCGCCTTGCGCGATGGCTTGATCCGGCGTCATCAGATGGGTTTTCACCGGCTCGTTCTGCAGGATCATCTGGTTGACCAGATCCTCCACAGCGACGATCTGTTCGTGGGTCATGGGCTTCTGATGCGAGAAGTCGAATCTGAGCCGCCCAGGCTCGACCAGCGAGCCCTTCTGCGCCACGTGGCCGCCGAGCACCTCGCGGAGCGCTTCGTGCAGTAAGTGGGTCGCCGAATGGTGCGCGCGGGCCGCGGTGCGGCGGCTGTGATCGACGTCGAGATCAACGGTGTCGCCGACTTTCAATGTGCCGGCCTCGACGACCCCCTGATGCAAGAAGAGGCCATGCAGCTTTTTCTGCGTGTCCTCGACCCTGAAGGCGGATTTCGGACCGGAGATGCGGCCGCGATCGCCGATCTGGCCGCCGGACTCGGCGTAGAAGGGCGTCTGATTGACGATGACGATGCCGTGTGCGCCTTTGCCGAGCTCATTCACGCTGGCGCCGTCCTTGACCAGGGCCACGATCTCGCCGGAGGCTTCTTCCGCGTCATAGCCGAGGAACTCGGTCGCGCCCAATTTCTCTTTCAGCTCGAACCAGAGCGTGTCGGTCGCGGCCTCGCCGGAGCCGGCCCAGGATTTTCGCGCCTCGGCGCGCTGGCGCTCCATGGACGCGGCAAAGCTTTTGGCGTCGATGTCGATGCCGCGTGCTTTCAGCGCGTCCTCGGTCAAGTCGTATGGGAAACCGAAAGTATCGTAGAGCTTGAACGCGATCTCGCCGGGAAGCGTATCGCCCTTCTTCATGCCTTTGGTCGCGTCGTCGAGCAGCTTCAAACCACGCTCCAGTGTTTCGCGGAAGCGAGTCTCTTCGAGCTTCAGCGTCTCGACGATAAGGTCCTTGCCACGCTCGAGCTCGGGATAGGCACGCCCCATCTCGCCGGTTAGAGCCGGCACGAGACGATAAAGCAGCGGATCCTTGGCGCCGAGGAGATGCGCATGACGCATGGCGCGGCGCATGATGCGGCGGAGCACATAGCCCCTGCCCTCGTTCGACGGCAGCACGCCATCGGCGACGAGGAAGGAGGCGGCGCGCAAATGGTCGGCGATGATGCGGTGGCTCGGCTTGTGCTCGCCGGTCGCAGGCACACCGGTGAGATCGACGGAGGCCGCGATCAGCGCCTTGAACAGATCGATCTCGTAATTGTCGTTTGTGCCTTGCAGGACCGCCGCGATGCGCTCGAGCCCCATGCCGGTGTCGATCGAGGGATGCGGTAGCCCGACGCGCTTGCCGCCCGGGAGCTGCTCATATTGCATGAAGACGAGATTCCAGATCTCGACGAAGCGGTCGCCCTCGGCGTCGGGGCTGCCTGGAGGACCGCCTTTGATCTTCGATCCGTGGTCGTAGAAAATTTCCGAGCACGGCCCGCAAGGTCCCAACTCGCCCATCGACCAGAAATTGTCGGAGCCGGCAATGCGAATGATCTCGCTTTCGGGCCGCCCGGCGATCTTGCTCCAGAGTTTCGCCGCTTCGTCGTCTTCGTTGAAGACGGTGATCAGGAGCCGCTTCTTGTCGAGGGCGAAATCGCGTGTCAGCAGAGTCCAGGCAAGCTCGATCGCGCGCTCCTTGAAATAGGAGCCGAAGGCGAAATTGCCGAGCATCTCGAAAAAGGTGTGATGGCGCGCGGTGTAGCCGACATTGTCGAGATCGTTATGCTTGCCGCCGGCGCGGACGCATTTCTGCGAGGTGGCGGCACTGGGCACGCGCGGCTTCTCGGCGCCGGTGAAGACGTTCTTGAATTGCACCATGCCGGCGTTAGTGAACATCAGGGTCGGGTCGTTGCGCGGCACGAGCGGGCTCGACGGCAACACGGTATGGCCCTCTCCCTCGAAGAAATCGAGGAAGCCTTTTCGGATATCGTTGACGGATGCGTGCTTGCTGGACGTCATGTCAGGCGTTGGGGGACCTTGTCGCTCGCCGGAAGGCGCTCCTCGGACGGCCCCGTACACGGGAAGCGGCAAGGAGCTAAATCCGGCCTGCCACAAGGCAAAGCCGGTGCACCACTAGAGCGTCAGACATAGAGTGGGTCGCCACGCCTGGCAAGCGGCCAAGGGCCGCCCTCTAACCGGTCCCGGAAGAGTATAACCGACCCACGGGCCTTGATTTAAGGGGCGCCTAGCCCCCGCCTCGCTTCCGGCGGCCGCTCGTAAGCGGGGTCACCGCAGTCTCGCCCTCGGCAAAGCCAGATGCGGATTCGACCGGCGCTGCGGCAACGATTTCGCCACCCTCAGTCTCCTCCGGCTCGGAGGTGCCTTCGAGAATCTGGCCCGCGATCAGGCCGGCATTCTGGCGGATGGCGCGTTCGATCCGCTCCGCGGTCTGCGGATTATCTTTAAGATAGGCTTTGGCGTTCTCACGCCCCTGCCCGATGCGCTCGCTATCGAAGGAGAACCAGGAGCCGGACTTCTCCACGATGCCGGCCTTGACGCCAAGATCGACCAGCTCGCCGGTCTTGGAGATGCCTTCGCCATACATGATGTCGAACTCGATCTGCTTGAAGGGCGGCGCCACCTTGTTCTTCACCACCTTGACGCGGGTCTGGTTGCCGACAACGTCCTCGCGCTCCTTGATGGCGCCGATGCGGCGAATGTCGAGACGGACCGAAGCGTAGAATTTCAGCGCGTTGCCGCCGCTGGTGGTCTCCGGCGAGCCGAACATCACGCCGATCTTCATGCGGATCTGATTGATGAAGATCACCATGCAGCGCGATTTCGAGATCGAGCCGGTGAGCTTGCGCAAGGCCTGGCTCATCAGCCGCGCCTGGCTGCCCATTTGCATATCGCCCATCTCGCCTTCGAGCTCGG
>JANWJA010000100.1 GCA_025449615.1 Methyloceanibacter sp. | reverse complement strand
GTGCGCAGCGAGGCCGTCAAACCCCGTAGGTGCCGATCTTTAACGCCGTGTCACCTAGTTCAGCGCGGCGAAATCCTGCTGGATGGGTGAGGGCAGTTCGTCCGGCGCGCCGAAATGATCGAAATAGCGCGTATTCATCGCCTCGACCGGCATGACGAGGAAGACGTCGGTCGTGCCGAATTGATGATCGATCACGGCACCGTCGCCGACATAAGCACCCACCCGCAAATAGCCCTTGATCAGGGGCGGTAGGGCCCGGATCGCCGCGCGCATGTTGATCGCGTCCATCGGCAGCATGTTCATGTCGACACGGAGACGGTCATGCGCGCGCACGCGCCATTCGGCAGGCGCAAGTTTCATATGGTGCAGATAGCTCAAGGTCTGCGCGTGCAAGCTCGGATCGGTGCCGGGGAAACTTCCGCAGCCGATCATCGCACTGCCGCCATGCTCGCGCACATAGCCCCACACGCCCTGCCATAACAGCTCGAGTGTGCGCTTGTTGCGGTAAGGCTGCAGCACGCAGGAGCGGCCGAGCTCGATGAAATTTTGATCCGGCCTGGAGCGGAGCAGAGGCGCGATGTCGTATTCGCCCTGCGTGTAGAAGCCGTCGTTTCGGTTGGCGATGTCCTGGCGCAACACGCGATAGGTCCCCACCACCTTAGGCCTGCCCCAGCGGCGGCCTTTGGCGGGATTGCCGTGATCGACGACCAGCAGATGATCGAAGATCGAATCGTAGCCATCTTCGTCGCGTCGCGACAGAATCGCGAGCGCGTCCGGGATGGCCTCCATTTCCTCGTAGAAGACTTTGTAACGGAGCCGCTGCGCACGCTTGATATCGCCTTTGGTGCGGGCGAGCCTCACTTCGAGATTGCCGATGCGGCCATAGACCTTATGCGGCTGGAACCCGAAACCGCGAGGCCGCAACGCGCCGCCCGGCGCGAAGGGAAAAGTTCCCTGCACCGGCTTCAGCAGAAAGGCGGGAAACATAGTGCTCGGGCGGAAAAAATTGGGTTTGGCCCCCGGTGTCAACTTCATCGATTTCTCGTTCATCCGCTCGCTAGTTGATTCGGCCATAACACTGGCCGGTTAGCAAACCAATTCGAACCCTATGTGACAGCCTGGGGATATGGTCGCGAAACGGGGCGTTTGCCAGAGGTGGCCGTTAGGCCGCGCCGAGGCCGGTAGCCCCCGTTTTGGCGTCTTTCCGCCAGCGAGCGATCAGCGCGATGAGATCGTCTTTCTCGAACGGCTTGGCAAGGTAATCGTCCAGTCCTGCCTGCAAATAGGCCGCGCGGTCCTCGACCAGCGCATTGGCGGTGAGCGCGATAATTGGTGGCCGCCCGCCCGGCGCTGCCGCGCCGTCGGGATAAAGTGCGCGGATCTGCTGCGCCGCCTCGATCCCGTCCATTTCCGGCATGTGGATATCCATGAGCACGAGGTCGAACTCTTCGCTTTCCGCGTCCTCATGCGCGCGAGTCGCGGCTGCGATGGCCTCGATCCCATTTCGAGCGCGCACCACCCGTGCCCCGCATTTTTCCAGCACGGTGCGGGCCAACAGCGCGTTGATGTCATTGTCCTCGGCGAGCAGCACGGAGAGGGCCCGGCCACCTTCAGCTGAGCGAAACTGAATGGAATCGAGCGCCACGATATCCGCGGTCTCGCTGGCATCGACATCCTGGCTTCCGAACAATTGGGTGAGGAGGGAGAGCGGCCGGATCGGGCGCACCAGGTAGCCGGTGAATCCTTGGTCCCGGAGCCTCGGGATCTCGCCGCGCTCCGCAGGATCGAGGATCACCACGGCGCGGGGCGGCCGTCCGTTTCCAGCTCGGTTTCGCATCGAGCCAATAAGCTGCTTCGCCACGCTTGCATGCGCGAGATCGGTCAGCAATCCGGTGAACGGAAAGTCGGTTGCGCTGGCGGTCGATGCGAGCCGCACCGCATCTTCCGCGGCAGTGCTCGCCACCCGCGTTCCCATCGCCACCAGCAATTCTCCCACGAGATTTGCCTCGACCACGCCATTCAGCGCGAGCAACACGCGCTCATGCGCCGATGGTCGCGGCCAGTCCTCGCTCACCACGCCCGTCGTCGCCGGCATCGCGAACGGCAGATCGACGGTGAAGCTTGCGCCCTCCCCCGGCACGCTCGCGATGGCGATGGTCCCGCCCATCTCATCGATCAGCCGTTTGGAAATCGTGAGGCCAAGGCCGGTGCCGCCATGGCGGCGCGTCGGACCGCTATCGGCTTGCTCGAACTCGGCAAAGATACGGTCGATCGCATCGAGCGGAACCCCGGGTCCGGTATCGCGCACGGTGAGCCTAAGGCGCACCGGGGCATCTGCATTGGCACTTTCCGGCGAACGTCCAAGCACCAGCGTCACGCCGCCTTGCTCGGTGAACTTGATGGCGTTGCCGAGCAAGTTCATCAGAATCTGGCGGACGCGCATCTCGTCGCCGATCACGGTGCGTGGCAAATCGGGGTAGGCCAGCCAACAAATCTCCAGACCCTTGTCGCGGGCGCGTGGCGCCAACAGTTCGATCACGCTTTGTGCGGCGTCGGCGATTTCGAATGGCGCTGGCCGAAGCTCGATCTTGCCGGCTTCGATCTTGGAGAAGTCGAGCACCTCATCGATCAAGGCTACCAGCGTCTTGGCCGAGGTCGAGATCGCGCGCGCATAGGTGGATTGCTCCGCCGATAGCTCGGTGTCGAGCAGGAGCCCGGTCATGCCGAGAATGCCGTTCATCGGAGTTCTGATCTCGTGGCTCATCGAGGCGAGGAAGCGCGACTTTGCCCGGCTGGCACTCATCGCCTGATCGCGCGCCTCTTCCAGCGCGAGCTCCACTTCGCGCTGTTTGCTGACATCGTGGCCGGCGCTTTGGATCTCGCTCAACCGCCCCCGCTCGTCGGTGATTGCGAAATCTTCCCAAACGAACCAGCGCGGGCCCGCCGCGGTATTGAGCTCAAGCATTCGGCTGCGGCGCTGTTCACCGGGCTCGAAGCGGAGTTCCGGTGTCTTCGGTTGGTCGCCGGCGATCGGCAGGGCGAAGATCTCGCCGAGCGCCTCGTCGCTCCTCACCCCGAAGACGCGGCAGAAGGCATCATTGGCAAAGCTGAGCACGCCGTCTGGTCGGCGCCGGATGATCACGTCGCCCTGCCGGTCGAGCAGCCCGCGATAGCGAGCTTCGCGCTCGCGCACGCTCCATCGCAGATCGTTCAGCGCTTCCAGGCTGACATCGAGATTATGCGCCAGCACCTCGAGCCGTTTCGCCTCCCGCACCGTGTTGCGCTGGAGCACCGCGACGAGACCCAAGGCGAAGGCTACCGCGAGAATGAGCGGCAGCAGCAGTAGCAGGGGCCCCATGCCGACCGCGAGCCATGCCAGCGCAGCCAAGCCAAGGCCCATCAGGCTCGGCGCCAGCCAAGCACCAATCTTGGGCCTAGACTCTTTCTCTTGAATGTTCACGCGGACGCCGCTCTGTTCCGGTACCGGTAGTCTCCCGGCACGCTTGTTGGCGGCAGCCAAGCAAACAATGCTTGAGAAAGCTTTAGCCGTTAACCTAAAAGGGCTGCAATTGTGACCCTCTGGCCGCGACCGCCGCGCGCCGCAAGGTCTCGCCGCGGTAGCTCAAGGCTTCGGCAATATGAATGCGCGCGACTTTCTCTTCGCCATCGAGGTCGGCCAGCGTCCGGGGCCCGCGTAAGGTCCGGTGGTAACCACGCGCGCTTAAGGACAGCGTGTCAGCGGCATCGCGCAACAGCTTGAGCTCCGAGGGCTCGGGACGAGGCAAGAACATTTAGGGAACATCCCTTAAGCCCAAAACTTCGGCTCCCAGGAGCCGAAGTTAGTGGCTCCATAAAATTTCAATTCACGACCCCAATCGTCAGCCATCCTCTTGCGCAGGATCAAGACGGCAGGCCGCATTCTTGCGTCATGATCGAATGCTACGGTCACGATGGAGGCGCTGATGTCCAAGACCATCTTCAACGACCGGGCGATGATCGTCTTCGGCATGCACCTCGCCCTGTTCGTCCTCGTGGTCGTCGCGGCCGCGGCGCTCAACCTCTATGCCACGCCGGATCGCATTTGGTTCATCTGGGTACTGGCCGGGTGGGGTATCGCTGTTGGCGCTCACGGCCTCCTGCTACTCCTGCAAAGAACGCATCGCCGGGAGCGCATCTTCATCGATCCGAAGGCCCGCGCCGCGATTGTACATCTTTTCGCCTATCTCGCCGTGGTGCTGCTGCTCTTCGCCGTCAATTACACCGAGACGCCGAAGGTCTGGTGGTTCTATTGGGTGGCGCTCGGCTGGGGCGCCGGCGTCGCGGCGCATCTCTGGTGCGTGTTCTATAAGCATGGGCGAGGGCGATCCCGAACGGGCATGGTGGCTACGAGCGGAGCCAGTCAAGCTACTCCTGCGCGGCCAAGCAGTTCGGGTTCGAAGTCGCGAACGCGAAATGCGACGCCACGCAAGAGCTCGAGCAAGGCAAGAAAGCGTTGAGTCGCCCTAAGCCCGCCGCCGCCGCGGCTTTGCCGCCATCTTCGCCTCCACCACATCCCAGATCATCGCGGCGACATCGTTGCCGCCGAATTGCTTGATCTGTCTTATGCCGGTGGGCGAGGTGACGTTGATCTCGGTGAGGTAGTTGCCGATCACATCGATGCCCACGAAGATCAGTCCGCGTTTTTTCAGTTCCGGTCCCAGCCGCGCGCAAATCTCCTTGTCGCGCTTGGAGAGCGTGGCTCCCTCCGCCGTGCCGCCCACATGCAAATTCGAGCGGGTCTCGTCGCCCGCCGGGACACGATTGATGACGCCGGCGATCTCGCCATCGACCAAAATGATGCGCTTGTCGCCCTTTCTCACCTGCGGCAGATATTTCTGCACCATGATCGGCTCGCGGAAGCTCATTTCCATCAGCTCGATCAAAGAATTGAGATTGGTGTCTCCCGGCGCGATGCGGAACACTGCGGCGCCGCCATTGCCGTAGAGCGGCTTCACCACGATGTCCTTGTGCTCGGCACGGAACGCCTTGATCTCGTCGAGCGAGCGGGTGACGAGCGTGGGCGGCATCAAATCGAGAAAATCGAGCACGAAGACTTTTTCCGGCGCGTTGCGCACGGACGCCGGGTCGTTCACCACCAGCGTCTCGGGCTGTAGCCGCTCCAAGAGATGCGTCGTGGTGATATAGGCCATGTCGAATGGCGGGTCCTGCCTAAGATGCACCACGTCCATCTCCGCGAGATCGACATCGCGCGGATGCGCGAGGCGATAGTGATCTTCCGGCGTATCCTGCACAGTGAGACTATGGCCGCGGGCAATCAGCCTGCCGTCGCGGAGCGAGAGGTTGGTCGGCGTGTAATAGAATACGTCGTGGCCGCGATGCTGCGCCTCGAGCAGCAGCGCGAAGGTAGAATCGCCCCTGATATCGATGCGCTCGATCGGGTCCATCTGGAAGGCGACTTTGAGGGCCATGGCGTCCTTATAGTCGGAGTCTGGTGGCCTCGTCATGCCCGGACTTGGCCAGGGGGCTCTGGCCTGTCAGATCGAAAACGCGTTCTCGATATAATGCGGCCAGGACCATGGCGCGGTCAGCACCACGTCGAAGCGCATATCGGGGCCATTGTAGGAAGGATGCGCGCCGAGCCAATATTGCGCGGGCCTCACGATTCGTCGCCGCGGCCGGCTCGGCAATGCCTCAGCCGCATCCTCGAAACTCCTCCGCCGCTTGACCTCGAGGAAGCAGGCGCTTGCCCTTCAGCGCCACGAGGTCGATCTTGCCGACCGGCGTCTTGTAGCGCCGCGCCACAATGCGGTTACCCTTCAGCCGCAGCAGCAGCGCGACGAAACTCTCGGCGAAGATCCCGCTGCGATAGGCTCTGATCCGACGTTGACTCATTCGTCGTCGCGCTGGAGGCTAAGCCCGAGCTCGTAGACCCGAGCGCGCTTCAGCCCGCGCGCCTCCGCCACGTCGCGCACGGCATCGCGGAAGCTGCCTCGTTTCAAGGCAAGTTTCAGCTCGGCGAGGATTTCTGCATCGCCGATCTCCGTCTCTTTGGGCGAGGGAGGCGCCACGACAATGACAAACTCACCTTTCAACTCATCGTCGGTTTCAAATCCCCCCGCGAGTTCGGCGAGGGTGCCGCGTGCGAGCGTCTCGTGCAGCTTGGTGAGCTCCTTTGCCACGGCGGCTTCGCGCGCGCCGAATATTTCCGCCATATTGGCAAGGGCCTTGGTGAGCCGAGATGAGGCTTCGAAGAAGACAAGTGTCGCCGGCGCCTCTTTCAGCTCCTCCAGTCGCGCTTTTCGCGGGCCAGCTTTCGACGGCAGGAATCCCGCAAACAGAAACGTATCAGTGGGAAGTCCGGACATTGTCAGCGCCGCGAGCGTTGCCGAGGCGCCGGGAATGCTCGTCACCATCAGGCCCTGATCCAGCGCCTCGCGCACCAGCTTATACCCGGGATCGGAGATCAGCGGCGTGCCGGCATCCGAGATCAGCGCCACGGTCTGCCTCGCCTTGACGCGCGCGACCAGCCGCGGCCGTTCCTTCGCCGCGTTATGCTCATGATAGGGCGTGAGCTCGCCCGCGATGCCGAAATGTGTGAGCAGCTTCCGGCTATGCCGCGTATCCTCGGCCGCAATCAGATCGGCGCGCGCAAGCACAGAGAGGGCACGCAGAGAAATGTCGCCGAGATTGCCGATCGGAGTCGCCACGAGATAGAGGCCGGGCGCGAGCGGCCGCTCGATGAGATCGCTCAACACCTCATGCACGCGCGTGGCGACGCGCTCATTTGGTTGCGCCCTTCGGCCGTGTTGCTGTCGATCTTGCACGCCGTTCTTTATAGACGTAAGCCCCGCAATTGCTAGGCGGGGCGGGCGAGCGTGTTATAAACTCATCCAATCAATTTTGAGCCATGTTTACGGGCAAGATTCGGCCCAAGCAGCGCTTGAACAAGGCCGACCCGGCCTTGGACGAAGGGGCCAGATGGATTTTCCACAACAGAATAGTCGCGGATGGGGTGCCGCGCGCTCCATGCTCGCAGCGACGCTCGTGGCCATTCTGGTAGCGGCCTGTGGCGGCGGCAGCGGCGGCGGCCCTGGCATGCCCACGATCAGCGCAGGCGGCGGCCCGAGCGGCGGCACGGTGAAGGTGGCGCTGCTCTTGCCGCTGACCTCTTCCGGTAACACGCCCGCGGTTGCCAAGGCGCTGAAGCAGGCCGCCGAGCTTGCCCTGTTCGATTTCGACAATCCTGGCGTCGCTCTGGTGCCGAAAGACACCCACGGCACGCCCGATGGCGCGCGCGCCGCCGCGCAAAGTGCCGTGTCTGAGGGCGCCGAGCTGATCATCGGTCCGCTCTTCGCGCAGGAGGTGACCGGTGCGGCTCCGGTGGCGCGTCAGGCCAATGTCCCGATGATCGCCTTCTCCAGCGACGAGAGCGTCGCCGGCAACGGCATCTATCTGCTGAGCTTCCTCGCCGGACGCGACGTGCCGCGCATCGTCTCCTTCGCGCTGTCGCGAGGAAAGAAAAATTTCGCGGTGCTGGTGCCGCAATCGCCTTATGGCCGCATCGCCGAAGCCGCCTTCGCCAAGGCCGTCACCCAAGGCGGCGGCCAGGCTGCCGTGCGCGCCACCTACGCCTCCAACGATGCCAACGCCATGATCGGGCCGGTGCGGCAGATCGCCAATGCCATCAAGTCCGGCCAGCAGATCGATGCGGTGTTCCTACCTGCCGGGCGCGAGGACCTTCCCGCGCTCGCGCCGCTACTGGCCTCGTCCGACGTAACGAGTCAGCGCGTGCAATTCATCGGCACCGGGCAATGGGATTATCCCGGCATCGGCAACGAGAAGGCGCTTGTAGGCGGCTGGTATCCGGCGCCCGACCCGAAAGGCTGGAGCAAATTTGCCGCGAGCTACGCCAAGACTTACGGCGACACGCCGCCCCGCCTCGCAAGCCTCGCCTACGACGCCGTCAGCCTCGCCGTGTCGCTGTCGCAAAATCCGCAAGGCCAGCGTTATACCGAATCCCTGCTCACGCGCGGCAGCGGCTTTCAGGGTGTCGATGGATTGTTCCGCCTGCTGCCCAACGGCACCTCGGAACGCGGCCTCGCCATCCTCGAAGTGCGCGAAGGCGGACCGCAGGTACTGCAGCCGGCGCCTAACTCCTTCGTCAACGCGCAGTATTAGGGTCTACGCGGCAAGCTCGAGAATGATGCGTTCGAGCACGAGCCGGCCTGATGGGGTAGCGGTTAACCTTTCGCCTTGGCGGCGCACCAGGCCTTGGGCGCTCAATGCATCAACTGTTTCGCTGCTTGGTGCTCTGCCGCTGATCGCCTGAAGTCTCTCGAGGTCGATGCCTTCGGCAAGACGCAAGCCCATCAGCAAATATTCGTCGGCGGATTCCGCTTCGCTCAAATCCTCTTCGGTCTCAAGCCCATGACCCGAAGTCTCGACCGCTTCGCGCCATGCCTCCGGAGATTTGATGGCGCTGAGCGCGCGGCGCTTGCCGTCGATCGTGATGCGCGAATGCGCGCCAGCGCCGATTCCGGCATAATCGTGCCCGCGCCAATAAATCAGATTGTGACGCGACTCCGATCCAGGCCGCGCGTGGTTCGAGATCTCGTAGGCAGGCAGCCCGGCAGCGTCGCACATCTCCTGCGTCAGCAAATAGAACTCGCTTGCCAACGCCGCGTCGGGAACTTTAAGCGTTCCTGCCTCATGCCGCGCCGCGAACATCGTGCCGGGCTCGATGGTGAGTTGATAGAGCGAGAGATGGTCGGCGGCGTGGCGCAACGCCTCTTTCAGCTCGCTCCGCCATTGCGCGACGCTTTGGGTTTCGCGCGCATAGATCAGATCGAACGAGACGTGGCCGAAATTTCGCTTGGCCAGATCGAGCGCAGCCAGCGCTTCATCGGCCGTATGCATTCTCCCGAGGGCCTTGAGACTTTGATCGTCGAGCGCCTGCACTCCAAGGGAAAGCCGATTGACGCCGGCCAACGCGTAGCCGGCGAAGCGCTCCGCCTCGACGGATGTCGGATTGGCTTCGAGCGTGATCTCGACATTGGGATCGACACTCCAAAGCGCGGCGATGTGATTGAGGATGGCTGTGACCGTCTGCGCTCCCATCAGTGACGGCGTGCCGCCGCCAAAGAAAATGCTGGAGACGGTGCGCCCCGGCGCGAGGTCCGCGAAACTATCGAGCTCCGTGAGATAGGCAGCGAGGAAACGCTCCTCCTCGATCCCGCCATGACGGACGTGTGAGTTGAAATCGCAATAGGGACATTTGGCCAGGCAGAACGGCCAATGCACATAAACTCCGAATGGTGCGGTTTCAGTCATCATCAAAGGTCGCAAGCATCAATTTCTCGAAAGCCTTGGCGCGATGCGAGATCGCGTGTTTTTCGTCAGGATCCATCTCGCCGAAGGTCAGCGTCTCGCCGTCGGCGATGAAGATCGGATCATAGCCGAAACCGCGCGTGCCTCGTGGCGGAAAGATGAGCTTGCCAAACACTTTGCCTTCAAACGACTGGCACTCGCCACCAGGCTCAGCCAGCACGAGCGCGCAGGTGAAATTGGCGGTCATGTCGGAGGCACCCCGCTTTCGCATCGCGTCTTCGACCTTGGCCATCGCCAGATTGAAATCTCTCTCCGGTCCGCCCCAGAGCGCGGAATGAATCCCCGGTGCGCCGCTGATCGCTTTGATCTCGAGGCCTGAATCGTCGGCAAGCGCGACCATGCCGGAGGCGCTTGCCGCCTCGACCGCCTTGAGCTTCGCATTCTCGATGAAGCTCGTTCCCGTCTCGTCAGGCTCGGGCAGCCCGAGCTCCCCCGCCGAGATCGTCTCGATGCCGAATGGAGCCAGCAGTTCGCCGATCTCGCGGACCTTGCCCTTGTTGTGGCTCGCGATCACGAGCCGCATGCCGGCTTTCAGCGTCAGCGTCATCTCACGCGATCGTCAGCGCCTGCAGCGCGACCAGCTCGGCGATGCCCTGGCGGGCGAGCAACATCAATTGATCGAATTGCTCCTGGCTGAAGGGCTCGGTCTCTGCGGTGCCTTGCACCTCGACGATGCCGCCTTTTCCCGTCATCACGAAATTGGCGTCGGCGTCCGCTTCCGAATCTTCCGCATAATCGAGATCGAGGACCGCCACGCCCCCATAGAGTCCGCACGACACCGCCGCCACACGATCGCGGAGCGCGTTGCCCTTCACCATGTTGCGGGCTTTCATCCATTGGATCGCGTCGTAGAGCGCGATCCACGCGCCGGTGATCGAGGCGGTGCGCGTGCCGCCGTCGGCTTGCAGCACGTCGCAATCGACCACGATCTGCTTCTCACCGAGCACGGTGAGATCGGTGACGGCGCGGAGCGAACGTCCGATCAAACGTTGGATCTCTTGCGTGCGCCCCGATTGCTTGCCCACCGCCGCCTCGCGCCGCATACGCTCGTTTGTCGCGCGGGGAAGCATGCCATATTCCGCCGTGACCCAGCCTTTGCCACTTCCCTTCAGCCATGGCGGCACGGATTCACCGGCCGTCGCGGTGCACAGCACATGCGTCTCGCCGAAGCGCACGAGGCATGAGCCCTCGGCGTGGCGCGAGACTCCGCGCTCGAGGCTGATGGGACGCAATGCGTCGGGGGCGCGTTTTGAAGGACGCATTTTGAGCTCCGCCTTTCCAAGAAATTTGAGCGCACCCTAGAGGAGGCTAGCGTCACGGGAAAGGCCAATTCCCACTGTGAATTTGCCTTGGCGCCTTGTGCCGCGAAACCCGAAAAGCTACGACCTCTCATGGCCGAGATGGGCACCAAGGCAAGCGGCAACGAAACCGCCGGAGAGGCGAGGCGCGACGAACCGGCGCTCGCCACCCCAATGATCGCCCAATATTTGGAGATCAAGGCGGCAAACGCCGACAGCCTGCTGTTCTACCGCATGGGCGATTTCTACGAGCTGTTCTTCGAGGACGCGGAAATTGCCTCGCGCACCCTCGGCATCGCGCTGACCAAGCGTGGCAAGCATCTTGGCCAAGATATCCCGATGTGCGGCGTGCCGGTGCACGCGGCCGATGGTTATCTCCAACGTCTGATCGGGCGTGGCCACCGGGTCGCTGTTTGCGAACAGACCGAAGACCCGGCCGAGGCGAAGAAACGCGGCGCCAAAGCCGTGGTGCGACGGGACGTGGTGAGGCTGGTGACGCCGGGCACACTTACCGAAGAGAGCCTGCTCGATGCGCGCGCCAATAATTTCCTCACCGCGTTGTTCGCTGCGCCATGCGGCAATGGCGACCGAACTTTCGCGCTCGCCTCGGTCGATATTTCGACCGGCGAGCTCCTCGTCGCCTCCATTCCGACAAAAGACTTATCAGGCGAGCTGGCGCGTCTCCGTTCCGGTGAAATTCTTCTCGGCGATGATTTGGCCTCCGATCCGGGCATGCGCCGTCTGATCGAGGAGGCCGGCGCCGCGCTGACTCAAATTCCGCGCGGCCAGTTCGATTCCGCACGCGGCGAACGGCTCCTCAAGTCGCGCCTCGGCGTTCAGGCCCTCGATGCCTTCGGCGACTTTTCCCGTGCCGAGCTTGCGAGCATGGGCGGCCTGTTGAGTTATGTCGAGCTGACGCAAGTGGGTCGAGCGCCCTTGCTGCGACCGCCGCGCAAAGAAAGCGCCGGCCGTTTGCTCCTCATCGATGCGGCGACTAGAGCCAATCTGGAGCTCACGCGCTCCAACCAAGGCGCCCGCGCTGGGAGCCTGCTCGCCGCCATTGATCGCACCGTGTCGGCCTCCGGCGCGCGAGAGCTTGCCGCGAGGCTGGCAAGTCCGGTGACCGACGAACCGGCGCTCAATGCCAGGCTCGATGCCGTGGCCTATCTCGCCGAGCGCTCGCTTCTCCGCCGGAAACTGCGCGAGGATTTACGCGCGGCCCCGGATTTGGCCCGCTCTCTCGGCCGGCTCGCGTTGGGCCGTGGCGGTCCCCGCGATCTCGGCGCGGTGCGCGACGGGATTGACGCTGCGTGCATCCTTGGTGCCGAACTCGCCAAGAATGGTGGCGCGCTCGGTCTCCCGCAAGAACTGGAACAGATCGCTCAGAAACTTGAATCCGCGCCTCGCGAGTCAATGGCGAGCCTCGTCGCCGCCCTTGCCGACGACCTACCCATCAATAAGCGCGACGGCGGCTTCATCCGAGAAAAGTTCAGCCCCAATCTCGACGAGCAGCGAAACCTCCGCGACGGCAGCCGGCAGCTCATCGCCAGCTTGCAAAGCCGCTACGCCGACGCGACCGGCGTCAAAGCCTTGAAGGTCAGGCACAACAACGTGCTCGGCTATTTCGTCGAGATCGGCGCTAACCATGCGGGCAGCTTGAGCAAGCCGCCACACAACGAGCTTTTCATCCACCGCCAGACGCTCGCCAATGTCATGCGCTTCTCAACGCCGGAACTTGCCGAGATCGAGGCGCGCATCATCACCGCCGCGGATCGCGCGCTCGCGCTCGAGCTTGAGATTTTCTCGAATCTTGCCGACGCGGCTCTCGCCGAGAAAAACGCACTCGCCGCCGCGAGTGCCGCACTTGCCGCGCTCGACCATCATGCCGGCCTCGCCGAGTTGGCGATCGAGCAGAATTATTGTCGTCCGAATATCGATCAAGGTAGCGTCTTCGCCGTCGAGAATGGCCGCCATCCCATGGTCGAGCAAATGCTCGCCCGGAACCAAGCCGGAAGCTTCGTCGGCAATGATTGCCGGCTCGGGGCCGAGACCGAGACCGACGGCACGCGCATCCTCGTCGTCACCGGACCGAACATGGCCGGCAAATCGACCTTCCTTCGTCAGAATGCGCTCATCGTCGTGCTGGCTCAGATCGGCTCATTCGTCCCCGCGTCTGCGGCCACGATCGGCGTCGTCGACCGGCTCTTCAGCCGCGTCGGCGCCGCCGACGATCTTGCCCGCGGCCGCTCCACCTTCATGGTCGAGATGGTCGAGACCGCCGCGATCTTAAATCAGGCGACGCCCCGCTCCTTCGTCGTGCTGGATGAGATTGGCCGGGGCACTGCCACCTTCGACGGCCTCTCCATCGCCTGGGCAGCACTTGAATATCTTCACGAGGTGAACCGCTCCCGTGTGCTGTTCGCCACCCATTATCACGAGCTGACAGCGCTCGCCGATAAGCTGCCCCATGCCGCCAATGCGACCGTTGAGGTCAAGGAATGGCATGACGAGATCGTATTCCTCTATCGGGTGGTGCATGGTGCCGCTGACCGCTCTTACGGCATTCATGTGGCGAAGCTGGCAGGGCTTCCGGCGCCCGTCCTCGACCGCGCCGGCGAGGTCCTGCAGGCCCTGGAAAAGTCGCACGCAAGGCCGAAACCGGCCGATCTAGCCGACGATCTGCCGCTCTTCAATGCTGCCCGAAAGGCCACCGATCAAGGCCTCTCCGAGGCCTCTTTACTCGAAGCGGCAGTTGCGGAGCTCAGGCCCGACGCCATGACCCCCAAACAGGCTCTGGAGGCCCTTTACCGCCTGAAAGAGTTGCTAGAGGGCGATGACGGGGCTTAAACGCATCCCGTGCTAAAGTCGCATGTAAGAAGCAGCCATGGACCAATCGGTAGTCACCAAGCCCCCTTATTTCGACCTCGCCGCTTTGCGCCGGGAGACCGATGAGCTTGCGCGGAAATATGCCGGCCAGGAAGCGGCGCTGCGGAAAGCCCTGGTCGCCCGCCTCCGGGGCCTCATCGAGAATGCCAGGCTGGAAGCCCAGCATCAACTCGAGCGGGACGGCAATGGCCGAGCTTCCGCCGAAGGGCTGTGCGCCTTTCAGGATGCCCTGATCAAGCTCGCTTACGAGTTCACCACCAACCACGTCTATCTCGCCGAGAACCCTTCGGCCGCCGAACGCATGGCGATCGTCGCCCAAGGCGGCTATGGCCGCGGGCTACTGGCGCCGGAATCCGACATCGATCTCCTCTTCCTGCTGCCTTACAAGCAGACCGCCTGGGGCGAGAGCGTCGCCGAGTACATGCTCTATATTCTCTGGGATCTCGGCTTCAAGGTCGGGCATGCCACGCGCACCATCGATCAATGTGTGCGCCTGTCGTTGTCCGACATGACGATCCGCACCGCGCTGCTCGACGCGCGGCTGATCTTGGGCGACGAGCAGCTATTCGCCGAGTTTGAGCGCCGCTTCCGCAAAGACGTGCTCGAGGGCCATGCCCGCGCCTTCATCGAAGCGAAGCTCACCGAGCGAAACGCGCGCCATGTGCGGGCCTCGCGCTATCAGGTCGAGCCGAACGTCAAGGACGGCAAGGGCGCGCTCCGCGATCTGCATACGCTGCATTGGCTCGCCAAGCATCTCTATCCCGACAAGGCAGAAGCCGAGTTCATCGAAGCTGGCGTGTTCTCGCGCCGCGAATACGAGACCTTCCGCCGTTGCGAGAGCTTCCTCTGGACGGTGCGCTGTCACTTGCACTTCTTGACCGACCGGCCCGAGGAGCGTCTGACCTTCGATGTGCAACAGACCATGGCCGAACGCTTGGGCTATCGCAGCCACGGCGGCTTGCGCGCGGTCGAGCGCTTCATGAAGCATTATTTCCTTGTCGCCAAGGAAGTCGGCGATCTCACCCGCATCGTTTGTTCCGGTCTTGAGATGAAGCAGTTGAAGGCCCTGCCGCGTCTTGACACCTGGCTGCCCTCAAGCTGGAAGCGCCGCGCTAAGCTTCGGCGCACCACCGACTTCCGCATCGACAATGGCCGCATCAATGCCGCCGACAAGGACATCTTCAGCAAAGATCCGGTGAACTTCATCAAGCTGTTCGCGGTCGCCGATGAGCATCAGGCTCTGTTCAGCCCCGAAGTGTTGCGCTTGGTCCGCGCCAATTTTCGCCTGATCGATGATAAGCTTCGCGCCGATCCGACCGCCAACAAATTATTTATGCGGCTGCTCACCGAATCGCGCAATCCTGAAGCAGCGCTCCGTCAGATGAACGAAGCGGGCGTGCTCGGCCGCTTCATTCCGGATTTCGGCCGCGTCGTCTCGATGATGCAGTTCAATATGTATCACCACTTCACCGTGGACGAGCATCTGATCCGCGCCATTGGTTTTCTCTCCGACGTCGAGCACGGCCGCTACGCCATCGAGCATCCGGTCTCCACCGAGATCATCCGCACCATCGACAATCGCCGCGCGCTTTATGTCGCCGTGCTCCTCCACGATATCGCCAAGGGCCGCGACGAGGATCATTCGATTGCCGGCGCAAGGATCGCGCGCGAGGTCGGTCCCCGTCTAGGTTTGACGCCAGCCGAAACTGAAACCGCCGCCTGGCTGGTCGAGCACCATCTGCAGATGAGCCAATTCGCCCAAAGCCGCGATCTGAACGATCCAAAGACCATTCGCGACTTTGCCGCGTTGGTGCAGAGCCGGGAGCGGCTGAAGTTGCTGATGCTGCTGACCGTGGTGGATTTGCGCGCGGTTGGCCCGGACGTCTGGACCGGCTGGAAGGGTCAGTTGCTGCGCACACTCTATTTCGAGACCGAACCCATGCTCGGCGGTGGTCATACCGGATTGAGCCGAACCGAACGCATGGCGACCGCCCAGGATGAGCTGCGCAAGCGCCTCGCCGATTGGCCGCAACCGGCGCTTGAGCGTTTCATCAACCGCCACTACCCGTCTTATTGGCTTCGCTCCGACCTCGATACCATCGTCGAACAGGCCAAGCTCGTCCGTACCGCGGAGGAGGAGCTCAAGAGCCTGGTCACCCATTTCTCCACCGATGCCTTTCGCGCCGTGACCGAAATCACCCTATTTGCGCCCAACCATCCGCGCCTGCTCGCCATGGTGGCCGGCGCATGCACCGGCGCGGGAGCTAATATTGTCGATGCGCAGATCTCGACCACGCGCGACGGCATGGCACTCGATACCATTCATCTCGAGCGTGAATTCGATCACGCCGAAGATGAGGAGCGCCGCGCTGCGCGGATCGCTTCATCGATCGAGAAATTGCTGAAGGGTGAGGTGCGGCTCGCCGAAGTGGTCGCCACCAAGAAGAAGCCGAAGGCCAGGCTTTCCGCCTTCACCGTCGAGCCGCAAGTCGTGATCGACAACACGCTCTCCGATGCGCTTACGGTGATCGAGATCAACGGGCTCGACCGGCCTGGTCTGCTCTATGACGTCACCCGCACGATCTCCGACCTCAATCTCGACATCGCGTCGGCGCACATTGCCACTTTCGGTGAGAAGGCTGTCGACGTGTTCTATGTCACCGACTTGACCGGCAAGAAGATCACCAGTTCATCCCGCGAGAGCATGATCCGCGATCGCCTGACCAAGGCGCTCGTTGCCAAGCCCGAAGCTTTGGCGCTCGCCTCGGCATGATCTCAGTCACGCCGTCCGAGCCGCGCCCATGACCCTCTATCGCGGCTTCGCTACGGTCGGCGGCATGACCATCATCAGCCGCGTGCTCGGTTTCTTCCGCGACGTGCTGATCGCAGCCGTGCTCGGCACCGGCGCCGTGGCCGACGCCTTCTTCGTCGCCTTCCGCGTGCCCAACATGTTCCGCCGCCTATTCGCGGAAGGTGCCTTCGACAGTGCCTTCATCCCGCTCTTCGCCAAGTGCTATCATGGCGACGGCGCGCGCGCCGCGCAGTCCTTCGCCGAGCAAGCGCTGACCGGCCTTACCGTCGCACTTGTGATCTTCACCCTGTTCGGCGAATTCACCATGCCCTGGCTGATGCTGGGTCTGGCACCAGGTTTCGCCGAGGACCCTGAGAAATTCGAGCTCGCGGTTCTGCTCGCCCGCATCGCTCTCCCTTATCTGCTCTGTATGTCGCTGGTCGCGCTCTATACCGGCGTGTTGAATGCGCTCGGCCGTTTCGCCATCGCCGCGCTCGCGCCCACACTGCTCAACATCGTCCTGATCGGCGTCCTGGTTCTGCTCTACGTGTTCGGGTTCGGCGGTCAGGCTAAGGCCGGCATCGCGCTCGCTTGGGGCATTGCCCTTGCGGGCTTCCTGCAGGTCATCATCGTCGCCTTCGCGGCGGCCAAGACCACCATGCACCTCTCCTGGCGCCGGCCCACTTTAACTCCGGAGATGCGGAAATTGATCGCGCTGGCCGCACCCGGCTTCATCGCCGGCTCGGTCACGCCGCTCACCGTGGTCATTGGCACCGTCATCGCCTCGCTGCAAGATCGCGTGGTGTCCTGGCTTTATTTCGCCGACCGCATCTATCAACTGCCGCTCGGTGTCATTGGCGTCGCCGTCGGCGTGGTGCTGTTGCCTGAGCTCAGCCACAAGCTCCGCGCCGGCGATCACGCCGCCGCCATTACCAGCGAGAACCGCTCGTTGGAATTTTCGCTGTTTCTCACTCTGCCGGCGACGGTCGCTCTCCTGATCGCCTCTGGGCCGATCGTGCGCGTGCTATTCGAGCATGGCGCATTTGATTCCAACGATGCGGCGGCGACCGCCGAGTTGCTGTCGGCCTACGCCATCGGCCTTCCCGCTTACGTGCTGATCAAGGTTTTCCATCCGAGCTATTTCGCCCGCGAGAACACCACGACGCCGATGCTGTTTGCCGTCGCCGGCATGGCGGTGAATATCGTGCTGAGTTTCGTTCTGTTCCTCCGCCTTGGGCCGGCCGGCATTCCGCTTGCCGCGTCTTTTTCGGGATGGCTCAACGCGGGGCTATTGATCCTTTGGCTGAAATGGAAGGCGTCATTCAGCTTCGATGCCACCTTCCAGAGGCGTTTCCCTGCCATTATCGCGGCGAGTGCGATCATGGGGGTGGCCGTCTGGGGCATCATGTTTCTGCTCGAACCTTGGTTCGCCCCGAGCAACGGGCTCGTCCTGCAAGGTCTCGCTCTTGCCGCGCTCGTCGCCATCGGGCTCCTGACCTATGGCGTGGCGGCCGAGTTCCTTGGCGCGTTCAAGCTGAAATCGGTGCTGAAGTCGGTCAGGGAATTCTGAAGACTTGCTTCGGCGTGAGCGCCACGCCATAAGGCCCGGCATGGGACAGAAGAAAACCCGCGTCTTTTCCGGCGTCCAGCCCACCGGCAATTTGCATCTCGGCAACTATCTCGGCGCCATCACCAAATTCGTGGCGCTGCAGGCCGAGCACGATTGCCTTTATTGCGTCGTCGATCTGCACGCCATCACCGTGTTTCAGGACCCTGACGAGCTGACCAAAAATACCCGCGAGGTCACGGCTGCCTTTATCGCCTCAGGCATCGATCCGAAGCGCCACATCGTCTTCAATCAGAGCCAGGTCTCCGGCCACGCCGAGCTTGCCTGGATCTTCAATTGCGTGGCGCGGCTCGGCTGGTTGAACCGTATGACGCAGTTCAAGGAGAAGGCGGGCAAGGATCGTGAGAACGCCTCCGCAGGTCTTTACGTCTATCCAAATCTCATGGCCGCCGACATTCTGCTCTACCACGCCACTCACGTTCCGGTCGGCGAGGATCAGAAGCAGCATCTCGAGCTTGCCCGCGACATCGCGCAAAAATTCAACAACGACTTCGCGAAAACCATTGCGCGCGCGGGCTACGAGGACGGCTTCTTCCCGCTGCCCGAGCCGCTCATCACCGGTCCCGCCACGCGAGTGATGAGCTTGCGCGACGGCACCAGGAAAATGTCGAAGTCGGACGAGAGCGACATGACCCGCATTAACCTCACCGACGACGGCGATTCCATTGCCAAGAAGATCAAAAAGGCGCGCACCGATCCCGAGTCTCTGCCGTCGGAGCTGAAAGGATTGGAGACAAGACCCGAAGCCGACAATCTTATCGGCATCTACGCCGCGCTCGCCGAGACCACCAAGGAGCAAGTCCTGCGCGAGTTCGGCGGCGCGCAATTTTCCAAGTTCAAGGATGCGCTTGCCGATCTTGCCACCGACAAGCTGACCCCGATCGGCACCGAGATGCGCAAGCTCCTTGCCGATCCGCAGCACATCGACCGCATCCTCGAGGACGGCGCGACCCGCGCTCATGAAATCGCCGACCCGATCCTGGCCAAGACCAAGGAGATCGTCGGTTTTATCCGCTAGCCGGGCTGCGACCAGAGGACAGGCATCAAACCTTGATGCGCGTGCTATAGGCAGCCCCATGTCTCAGCTCATCCAACACGTCTCCGACACCGCCTTCATGGTCGCGGGCTTCCGCGCAGAGGAAACCGATCGCCCCGATGCGCTATTCCGCGATCCGCTCGCGGCTAAGCTCGCCGGCGACCACGGCGCGAACATCCTCAAGACCGTGCCGAAGAGCTTCGCCGGTGCGTGGTCGGTGATCATCCGCACAATTATCATCGACGACTACATCCGCGAAGCCGTGGCTGGTGGCGTCGACACCGTTCTCAATCTCGGTGCCGGTCTCGATACGCGGCCCTATCGGCTGGATCTGCCAAACACGCTCCGCTGGATTGAGGTCGACTATCCGAATGTGATCGCGCTGAAAGCGACGCGTCTCGCCGATGACAAGCCTCGCTGCAAACTCGAGCGCGTCAGCCTCGATCTCACCCATGCGGCACGACAGAAATTTCTCGCCAACACAAGCGCCAACGCGAACAAGATCCTGGTTCTTACCGAAGGCGTCATCCCCTATCTGACGGAGAGCGATGTCGCCGAACTCGCCGACGATCTGCGTGCGCTGAAGAATTGCCGCTACTGGATCGTCGATTATTTTTCCCCGGAGGCGCTTCGCTTCGGCGAGAAGATGCGCACGAGCTTCATGCGCAACGCGCCCTTCAAATTCACTCCGTCTGACTGGTTTGGCTTCTTCACCAAGCGCGGTTGGCGCCCCGAACAAGTTCGTTACATTTCAGAAGAGGCCGAACGGCTCAAGCGGCCATTTCCGGCGTCCTTATGGACGAAAATCCGCTTCCTCCTGACCATTCCCTTTATGTCGAAGCAGCGCCGGGAACAGATGAGGCGCTACGCGGCTTATGTGCTTTTGACGCCGAGCTAGGCGCTGGAACCCAGTTGTTGCCGCGCCGCAACGATGGCAGCATGGGACATGGCCACCAAGACCAAGCAGTCTGTCGCAAAAGCAAAAGCTAAGAAGCTCGCCGCCGAAACGACGCAGCGGAAGCGAAGGCGTCAGCTCTTCGCCGAGGGCCACAAACGCAAATTCCTCGTCGTCGTCGACGAAACGCCGGAATGTGAAAGCGCGTTAGCCTTTGCCGCCAGCCGCGCCAAGCGCACCAAAGGCCAGCTCGCGCTGCTTTATGTCGTCGAGCCCGGCATCGAGTTTCAGCATTGGCTCGGCGTCGAGGAGGTCGCGCGCGAGGAGGGCCTCAACAAAGCCAAGGCCGTGTTCCGCCTATTTGGCCTCAAACTCAGGTCCATGGGTCTGGAAGACATCGTGCCCGAGGAAATTGTCCGCGAGGGCATCAAGGCCGAAGAGATCACCAAGACCATCGAGGAGGACGAGGATATCGGCGTGCTCGTGCTCGGCGCCTCGAAAGATCCGTCAGGCCCAGGCCCGCTCGTCTCGACGCTCGCCGGCGGCAGGCACGCCGGAACCTTCCCCGTGCCGATTACCGTGGTCCCGGGCCATCTCTCCATCGAGGAAATCTTGGAACTGGCGTGATGGGCTCGGCTACTCCGGATCCAAAGTGCAGATGACCGGTGCTTTTTAACCGTCGAAGATTTGTTCGACCACCCTTTGGGCAAGCCACGCAGCGATAGAGTATTTGCCAGTATCGACGGAAATATATGAGCCGAGCCGTCGAATACCGAAGCCATAGCGCTTATGGACAGTGGCGAATGGATCCCGCAGCGAGCCGCGGCCACCAGCGAAGACCCATCCACCATCAAGGGTCGTCATTTGTGCCGACGCCGCGAGTTCGGTTATCGAGGGAATTACCCGACCCAGTTCGGTAACCACCGAATTGGTAATTGCGCCTCGAGCGACGTCATCAAGAAATGGAAGCGCCGGCGGGGAGAGCGAAAGGCCTTCCGCGACCAACCCGGCTGGATACCACGAGAGATAAAACTCGTGTCCCGTATAGTTCTTGATGTCGCCGAACGGCCCCAAGGCCAGAACGGCGCTGGGAATATCGAGCCGGCGATCGGTGTGCACAAAAAGCGACAGGCGATAGCGGTGAGACCAGCCGGGATCATCTTTCAGCCCCACGGTTGCATCGACCGCTAATCGTCCCTCCCAAAGTGCATTGATCACGAAGTCGAACGAAGCCGGCAGACTTGGCTGCGCTTCGACGTGCCAGGGTCCATCGACGGACGTTCCCGCCGGTCGCACACCACTCACTTGAGTGTTCAACATGAGCTCAATGCGAGGCTCAGCGAGAAGCGCATCGACGTAACGGTCCGCCACCCAGCCGGTCCATACGGAATGCTCTACAACGCGGAACCCAGCGACGACCGTGTCAGCGCCGGTAAGGTCCTCCAGTTCGGCGCGAGACAAGGGACGGCTTGTACTACTGCACGCATCGACAAGGTAATTGCTCGCGTCAGGATGGTCGCGGACAAGCGCGGACACGGCCCCGAAATAGTGCTGCATCACGTCGGGCGCGATAATCGAATCCCGATGCACGAGATAGATGTCGTCCTCGGCTGTCGTCACAGGCTCCAGCGGCATCCCGATCAGCTCCTCCGTCAGCCGCTTGAAAGCGATCCCTCCGGGCAAGAGCGCGCGGGCGGTCTTTAGCGAAGGATCCGCCGCATAGAGATATCCGAGATGGACTTTTCCCTCGTTCCAGCGACTCGCGCCGGAAAAGGGCTTCGACAAAGCATCAATGAGCGTTACCTGAGCGCCCTTCCGCGCCAAGAAAAGTGCCAACGAGCCGCCCATGATACCGGCGCCCAGGACGGCCACACGTTTCGTTTTCAAACCGCCTCACTCACGCGAATTTGCCAGCCGCGATCTTGATTGAACGCGCAGCTCTTTCCTCTAGGCGCAAAAGCCTTTGATATCGCTGCAGCGTCCAGGACTCGATGTCTGGACCGAGATCCGCAAGCCCTGCAGGCAGCGATTGATTGGCGAAGGCTGGATGTAGTTCTTCAGCGCTTCCGATGGGGGCGATGCCGGCCTTATACTCAAAATCGCGCACACGCAGCATCATATGCACATAGAGGCAGAAGACTACTACGTCTCGCTCCGCAGGCGATGTAGCCTCAGCGATAATTGCAAGCGCAGAGGCTATGTTGGTTTGAAAGCCGGACACCACTTGAGCAGGCGAGAGATCCTTCCACCCCTCAGTTAGACCATCTTTTCGCTGATCCCAGCGTAGATAGAGAACCTCGGGCACGTGGAGGGCCGGACCCGCTGCGAGTAACCGCATGAGGTATGGTTCATTTGCCCAAAACCCGCCCACGGCAGCCGTCGGCATGCGAAGTCCGCTGCCCAGAATATGGCTGCGCGTCAGGCCTCGTAACGGCGACCCGCGTTCCGGGGCAACGAAGAATATGGCGAGCCGCCTCGCGGCCGAGCCGGCATAGGTACAACCGTTCGAAACATGCTCGCTCTCGCCGAAGTGGCCCATGTCGCAGTGGGCGCTCATTGCATCGGGGCGCTTACGCAGAGCCTTGAGCAGACGCTCCGTATAGGCCGGAAGAATAATGTCGTCGTGGAAATACAGGAAGAAGAAGGGGGACTGCACCCTTTCAAGCAAAAAATTGACGTTAGCGGCCCAGCCCAGGCGTTCCATCTGAGCAAACACTTCGATGCGGGAGTCCGCGCGTGCAAACGTTTCAGAGATGGAAAATGTGGCGTCCTCGCACTGATCGACCGAAATGAGGATGCGTAGTTTTGCGTGTGTCTGCCCAAGCGCGCAGCCAAGCGTTCGTTCGATGAATGCCTCAGAGCGCCAAGCCGGAATGCAAATCGTTACCGTCTCATCGGGCTTGTTACTCCTATCAAACAAATTTCGGAACATGGGGATAAGCGACGCCCATATCGCTTCGCGTGTCAACGTCTCTCGATAGGATTGGAGTCTTCGTCGAGATAGGAATCCTCGTCATAGGCTTCACTAGCGTGCACCATCAAGACGGCGCCCGGCGTAACAAAGGTCTGTCTGGCCCAAATACGCGGGCCGATCAGCAAGGCTTGCGTGCTTTCGGTGAGCGAGATGCGATGTTCCAAGCCTTCGTAACGTAACTCGACCAGAATCTCGCCCGCGATCGCAATCAGAAGTTGTTGTCCTCGCGTATGAGCGTGGCCGCCCCGAGATACGCCGGTGGGCACATCGCGCACGACAAATACGCGGCGCGGAGCGAAGGGCATGTTTGAAAACTCAAGCGCCAGCAAGGTGCCGCGTTGTTCAACATAATTCTCCAGGCTGAACAACCTCACCCCGCCATCGAAAACGCGGTGGACCTCGATGAGGTGCGGGCTCGCGCTCGAACTTTTCTGGAGAAGGTCCATAACCACTCGAACTCTTCATAGACTTTACGCCGCCTCTGGCAGGCTACCATCCGTCTGGACAGGGGAAAAGACGTCACCGAATCCAATACATTCGCCACAGACCCCTGCTTCTCGCCCGAAGTCCATCGAGGAAATCGTGGAACTGGCTTGAACCGAGATCGTCCAACGCCTCACTCGTCGTTGGACTCGCCTTCGTCCGGAGCGGCCCCGGTCTTTCCCGCCTGTCTGCCGACGAAGTCTGCAAGGCTGTAGAAGCGGAGCGTTCGCCCCTCACGCCCACCGCCTGGAACAGTCTTCGATCCGAGGAAGCCTGCCGACGTGAACTGCTCTGTGGCCGCGGACGACTGCTCGCGACGCGACACCAACAGCACCGGCTCCGGTGCGCCCGCACGATAGGGCCTCGTCAGTTCAAAATGGTTGGCAGGTACATCGTTGCTTGTGATGACGAGGAGCGGCACGTTACTGTCGCGGAGGTAGTAGATGAGTTCGGCGGCGAGGTCGCGGCTATCGACGGCGAGCGCACGGTAGCCATCCTTGCCGAGCTGCTCGCGGACGGCGGCCGCGACTGCTTTCCAACCACTCGTGCGCGCGAACGGATCGACTTTGGCGGGGAGCACGCCCGCGGGAAGCGCAGGCCCAATCATCATCGCCGCCGTGGCAAGCGCATTCGTCGCCACGATTGTCCAAAACAGAACGCATCGTTCGCGCTCGATCACCCGGCCCATCACCAAGATGGATGCGGCGACCGCGACCGATGCGGTCCAGTTGGCATGCGTGCGCGAGATCAGCGCCTGCACCGTGATCAGAATGAGGATGGGGAGCGAAAATGCGAGAAGCATCACCACGCGGCGGTCGGTGCGGCCGCGGATCGCCAACACCGTGAGCCATACCAACATGGGAACGACCACAGGCCCATAGAGCCCGAGCTGATAGAGCAGGAATTGGACGAACCGCCAAGCATGACCGACGTGGCGATGCCAGGTGGCGTTGGCCGCAGTGTGCTGGAAGGTGACAAAGCCGTGTGCATAGTTCCAATAAAGGTTCGGCGTGATCAGGACGAGCGCGATAAGCGCGATGACGAGCGCTCGCCGCCCACGCAAAGCCTGCCGCGCCTCGGCCGAGAAGATGGCGTGACAGGCCATGCCGAGCGGGAAATAGATCATAGCGTATTTAGCGAGCAGGCCTATGCCGATGGTGAGGCCGAGCGCGACGGCCCACGCCATGCTCTTGCGCTCGATCAGCTTGGTCCAGAGATAGAGCGCGATCGACCAGAACAGCAGAAGCGGCACATCGGTAGTGACGGCGGCGGCGAGAAAGGCAGTCACCGGCAGCGTGTCGAACACGATTGCCGCCCAGAAGCCGGCGCGCGCCCCGTAGAGCGCCCGGCCCGTCAAGAACACGAACCAGCTGGCAATGGCATAGAACACCGGCGGAAAGCTGCGAATACAGGCTTCGCTGTTACCGCAAAGTTCCGTAGTGCCGCGGATGATCCAGGCGATCAGCGGCGGCTTGGAGAAATAGCCGAAATCGAGCTCGCGCGACCACGACCAATATTGCGCCTCGTCAAACACGAGGTCGGTGCGGGCGAAAGCATTGGCGATCAGCCGTGCCGCAAGCAGCGCCACAAGAAAGATGACGAGCCAAAGCTCATAGGGCTTTGCCTGCGGCTGAGTTTCGTTTGAGGCGGCTAACATCGCCCGGCACTCTAGCTTGCGGGTTCCCTCTCGCGCCGAGACAGCATGTCGCTAGGGCGACGGCAAGCGAGCAAAATGTCGCCATACGGATTGAAGGCTTTGAGCCGGTTAGGTCTTGCTCAGCCCCAATGGCGATCGGCATCATGATAGCAGGCGTGGGGATCGACCTTACGCAAGGTTGGATAGTCGGTGTATCCCTGCTCTCCACCGCCTCCTGGCTGGAAGGATTGGTGCGAGATCCGCCCGACATGCCAGAGTTGCAGCATCATCCGGCCGCCGGAAGCATGCACCGCTCCGGTCACGCATTTCCATCCCTCGATTTGCTCGGCGCTGTGGATGCCAGGCGTGGAAATATAGCCCTGACCCTCCGGCATGATCTGGCTGGCTTCGGAGATGATCAGGCCTGCGCTCGCACGTTGCGCGTAATAGAGCGCGCTGAGGCTGGTCGGAACGTTGCCCGCGCCGGCCCGACTCCGCGTTAGCTGTGCCATGACGATGCGGTTCGGCAGCTCTAGGGGCCCGATCTCGATGGGCGTGAAGAGATTTGGCTTGGTCTTGGTGGGTCGGTCTTGCATGAGATGGCCTCTATGAGATGTTTGCCCAAATTTGGCGAGTTGAAGAGCGCTCGTCTATCTCCACCTTGGTATGACATCGCCCACCTTGACTTTGGACCTTCCGGGGCCAAGTATGGTCTAGAACCATTCTAAGGAAGCACGGGACTTTTTGGCCCGTTCCTGCGTTACCGGACCGAGAGGCGCCAATGTTCATTCAAACCGAAGCCACCCCCAATCCTGCCACCCTGAAATTCATCCCGGGGCGCCAGGTGCTGGACCAGGGCACCTTGGAATTCCGCGACCCCAGCGAGGCCAAGACCTCGCCGCTCGCTTTGCGCCTGTTCGAGATCGACGGCGTCACCGGCGTGTTTTTCGGCTCGGATTTCATCAGCGTGACCAAGGGCGACGGCGAGTGGCAGCATCTGAAGCCTGCCGTGCTCGGCGCCATCATGGAGCATTACGTCTCCGGCGAAGCGGTCACCGAGGGCAAGCAGTCGGTCGGCACCACGGAGAGCGAAGCCGAATCCTTCGCTCCTGAGGACGCCGAGATCGTCGCCACCATCAAGGAGCTGCTCGAAACCCGCGTGCGTCCGGCTGTGGCGCAAGACGGCGGCGACATCACCTTCCAGGGCTTCCGCGAGGGTGTCGTCTATTTGCACATGCGCGGCGCTTGCTCCGGTTGCCCCAGCTCCACGGCGACGCTCCGCCATGGCATCGAGAATCTGCTCCGGCATTTCGTTCCTGAGGTGCAAGAGGTTCGTCCCGTCTAGCCAGGGCGGCTCGCGACGACTATTCAATTTCCATGAACATTCTCGCGCTCGACACCAGCATGGGCGCTTGCTCCGCCGCTCTCTTGCGCGAAAATGGCGGCGCAACGACTCTTGTCACGCGCGAAGTACAAATGACGCGTGGCCATGCCGAGGCCTTGATGCCGATGCTTGAAGCAGTGATGGACGAGGCGAAGTTCGACTTTGCCGAGCTCGATCTCATTGCCGCGACGCTCGGCCCAGGCAGCTTCACCGGCGTGCGCGTTGCCATCGCGGCCGCACGCGGCCTCGCACTGGCGACCGAGGCAAGGCTTTGGGGGACGGATTCTCTGACAGTGATGGCTCAAGGCGTGCTTGCGAAGTGCGCCGGCGCGCCGTTTGCGATCTCGGTCGATGCGCATCGCGGCATGCTCTATCTGGGCCTGTTCGATTCCGTTGGTGCAAGGCTCGAAGGTCCACTCCTCCTCAGTCCAGAGGATGCAGCAGCCAAGATCTCTAGGAACCTGCACGCCGCCTTTGGCAGCGGTGCGGCGATCCTCGCCCATGCCGCGAGCGACATCGGCATCGAGATTGATGCATCCAGCCCTGAGCTCCAGCCAGTTGCGGCGAACCTCGCGGTGCTCGCACTTCAAGCCAACGCAACCTTGCCGACGTTGCGCCCACTTTATCTCCGCCCCCCGGACGCAAAGCCGCAAACCGCAAGCGTGGCGCGTCGCTGATGCAGACCACGCCCGGCAACGACTCCATCGCGCTACGGGTCGCCACTTTGGATGACGCGAGCGAGCTTTCGCAACTCCATGCCCGTTGCTTTCCGCGCGGTTGGGACGAGGCCTCGATCGGCGCGTTCATTGCCGATCCCGCTTGCGTGGTTTTCATTGCCTCGGCTGGGGAAGAAAACACGTGTCACGGATTCTTGATCGCGCGAGCCGCCTCCGGCGAAGCCGAAATTTTGACGTTGGCCGTCGACTCGGCGCGCCGCCGCCAGGGTGTTGCCCGAGCGCTTCTGGCCGCCACAATTGCGAGGCTCAGGTTTGCGGAAATCAGCCAGCTTTTCCTCGAGGTCGAATCGGGCAACGAGGCCGCGGAAGGCCTTTATCGCAGTTTTGGCGCCAAATCTGTCGGCCGCCGCCCGGCCTATTATGAGCACGGTGCCGATGCCGCCATCTTCAGCCTTGCCCTTTGACGCCGCACTGCCGATGATGGGCTTGAGACCACGGGGAACGGCTAATCCCGAACATGGCCAACACCGCCACCAGGCAAACCAGGCTCGAGCGCCTTTGCGCCGAGAAGGGCATGCGCATGACCGGCCAGCGCCGCATCATCGCCCGCGTGCTGTCCGAGGCCGAGGATCATCCCGACGTCGAGGAGGTCTACCGGCGGGCCAACGCGCAAGATAAGCGCATCTCGCTCTCAACCGTCTATCGCACCGTCCGTCTGTTCGAAGGCGCTGGCATTCTCGAACGCCACGAATTCGGGGATGGCCGCGCGCGTTACGAGCAGGCCGGCCATGGTCACCACGATCACCTCATCAACGTCGCGACCGGGGAGGTCATCGAGTTCCAGAATCCCGAGATCGAGCGCCTGCAGGAAGCCGTCGCCCGCGAGCTCGGCTTCAATCTGATCGGTCACCGCCTCGAACTGTTCGGCAAGCCCATCAAGAACGATAAATAGCGGCGGGACAATTTCACTGATGCGAAGCGTGCGTGCGTTCCTGGTGCTGGCGGCTTTCTTTGCCTTTACCTTTCCACTGATGCCACTCCAGCTTCTCTTTCTGTGGACGGGCTCGCGCTATGCGCGAACCTTTCCGCATTGGTATCACCGCCAAGTTTGCCGCATCGTCGGCATCAAGCTCCATGTCGACGGCAACATCGCCCGCGACCACGGCGTGCTTCTGATCTCGAACCATGTGTCGTGGATCGACATCACGGTGCTTTCCGCCGTTGCTCCCGTGTCCTTCGTCGCCAAGCAAGAAGTCTCGACCTGGCCGTTTGTCAGCTGGCTCGCCAAGCTGCAGCGCTCGGTGTTCGTCGACCGTAATCGCAAGAGCGAGGTCACCGGCAAAGCCAACGAGATCCTGGAGCGGTTAAAATCGGGCGATCACGTCGTGCTGTTCGCCGAAGGCACTTCGAGTGATGGCAACTCCGTGGTGCCCTTCAAGACGCCGCTGTTTGCTGCGGCGAAGCCGTCAGGCGGCCAGAAGCTCGGCGTCGACATCTGCGCCCAGACGCTCGCCATCACCTACACCAAGCTTCATGGCCTGCCGCTCTGCCGCCGCGGACGCCCGTTAGTCGCTTGGTATGGCGATATGGATTTGGCGAGCCACGCTTGGCGGCTCCTCGGCCTCGGCCCGCTCGACGCCTGTATCCGCATCGGACCGCCCGTTCCGCTCGACGAATTCGCCGATCGGAAAGCGCTTGCCCGCTATGCCGAAGGCAAAATACGCGCCGACATCGCCGAACTGCTCAGAGGCAGTCCGGCGAGGTCAATGGCGCATCAGCAATAATTCGTTAGACAGCGCGTCTCTGCCGCAGCGTGTCGATCATCGAAGCCGGCGCCAGCGCACCGTTGGGGAGCTCCCGCACGCGGCCGCCCTTGACGATCCCGAGCAGCGTCGCATGCACGCTGCGTGTTGCGCTCTCGGCGTCCTGGAAATATCCCGCTCTCACCGCCAATTGGCGCAGATCGTCTTTCGACAGCGGACCCGCTTCGTTGACCCGGCGCACCAGAAAATCTGCCAAAGGCAGCGGTGCTTGGGCAACTGCAACCGGCGCGGGCTCCGCGGCCTGAGCCGCACTTCGTCTGCGATATTCCGCTTGAGGTGCGGCTTCTTCCGTGTTGGGAGCGCGGCGATAACCGGGCGCAGGCTCAGGCGCTGCGACTGGTCGGCGATAGTCCGCTTGCGGTGCTGCCTCCTCGGCCTCATGCCCGCGGCGATAATCGGGAGCCTGAGGCTCCGGCGCCGTGCTGATCCTCCGATACTCCGCCTCCATCAGTTTATTGATGGCGGCGAGTTCCATGCGAAGTCCCTCGATCCTCGCTTCGCGCTCGCTCTTCAATTGTTGAAGCTGATGATCGAAATCCGCTTGGGCTCCATTGATCTCGTTCTCGATCAGAGCCGCTCGATCCTTCAAGTCGCTTCGAATGTCACGCATGATTGAACCTCCCCCGCATCTAAGACCCCTAGGCTAACTAAACCAGGAGGCGAGGAGCAAGTTCCGCGTGACACTTATCAAGAGCGATGATGCGACTGTTGCAGAGACGGCACGCGGTGTGTCCCATCTGTCAACGTGGCGAGGATTTAGTGCGGACGCGCTTCGGTTTTGTTTCCGGGAGAAAGGCCGCAAGCACTCCGATCGCAGGCAGAAAGGCGCACACGTGATAGACGAAGTCGATCGAGGTCCTGTCCGCGAGCCAGCCGAGAAAAGCCGCCCCAATGCCCGCGACGCCGAATGCGAGTCCAAAGAAAAGTCCTGCGACCATTCCGACGCGCCCTGGAATGAGACCTTGTGCATAGACAAGAATTGAAGAGAAGGCGGACGCGAGAATGACGCCGATAATGGCGCTGAGCACGCCCGTCCAGAACAGATCCGCGTAAGGCAGCGCCAGCGTGAATGGCAGCACGCCAAAAATCGACCACCAGATCACCCGCCGCGCACCGATCCGATCTGCGATCGGGCCGCCGATCACCGTGCCCGCCGCGACCGCAAACAGGAAGATGAAGAGGTGCAGCTGCGCATCCTTCACCGAAAGACCGAACGTGTGGATCAGATAGAAGGTGAAGAAGCTCGTGATGCTGACGAGGTAGAACTGTTTGGAGAAGGTGAGCGCCATGAGAATCGCGATGGTGCGGGTCACCTTGCCACGCGAAAGCTCGGCGATGGCCTTGCTTTCCGTCATTGGCTTGCCGTTGTTGAGCTTGATCGTCTTGCCGTACCAGGAACCGATGCCGCCAAGCAGGATCATGGCGACCAGCGCCACGATGGAGAACCAGGCGAGGCTGCCTTGGCCGAAGGGCAGCACGATGAAGGCGGCCGCGAGAGGTCCTAGCGCCGTGCCGAAATTGCCGCCGACTTGAAACACCGATTGCGCCATGCCGTGGCGTCCGCCGGATGCGAGCCGCGCCACGCGGGAGGACTCCGGGTGAAACACCGAAGATCCCATGCCAATCAGCCCGGCCGCGATCAGCACCATGCCGTAGCCGGTCGCGACCGACATCAGCAACAGCCCGATCAGCGACGAGGCCATGCCGAGCACGAGCGAATAGGGCGTCGGATTGCGGTCGGTGTAGTAACCGACGAAGGGCTGCAGCAACGACGCCGTGCACTGAAAGGTGAAGGTGATGAGCCCGACCTGACCGAAATCGAGATTGAGGGCGGCCTTGAGCATGGGATAGAGCGCCATGATCAAAGACTGGATCACGTCGTTCAGCATATGGCAGACGCTGATCGCCGCCAGCACCACCACTGCGGTCCCGCCCTGATTGCGTGGTGTTACGACTTTGACGGCGGTCTTGGCCCCGCGCCGGTTGCGAGTCTTAACGTCGGTCATGGGGCGAGACTTGGGGCAATTGGGCTTGCGCCCGCAAGCCTTGATTTAATGTGCAGCGCGGCGGATGGAAGCGGCTGAGAATGGTAGGCCCCGGTTAACCGGCGGTCGGCTTGAAAGGCGAGGGCGCTTCGCTATAGTGCGCCCTCTTTTGCGTTCCTTTAGGAGGGGTGGCCGAGTGGTTGAAGGCGCACGCCTGGAACGCGTGTAGGCGGGTAACCGTCTCGAGGGTTCGAATCCCTCCCCCTCCGCCAGCATGTCCCGCGAAAACGCTCACCGAAGCGACTTCCCACTCAATCACAACCACCTGGAGCAGCCGTGAATTGAACGTGAGCCAAGGATGGCTTATGTAGGGGTGAGAATAACCGTCCCATCAGGCCCACATGCTCCTCTTGTCCCGAATTCTCGGCGTCTGGCTACTATTGCTTGCCATGGTCGCGGCCGTGATTGACGCGACCAAAAGCCTTGGTGGCGGCGGTACCTGGGTCGCGACCCCGATGCTCGACGAATGGACGGCGCTAGCGCCGGAGAGTCTTGCGGCGTCCAAAGCCGCGGTCGTGGCCTATACGACGCCTTATGTTTGGGATCCGGTGCTGACCACGATCATGCATGCGCCCACTTGGGTGGTGTTCGGTGTCCTTGGCATCGCGCTTTATTGGCTTGGGCAAAAACGCAAGCCCGCCGAGGTCTATATCAATTAGCCGCCGAAGGAACGGGGGGACCTTCGGTTTATTAGGAGGTGTCTCATGTTCTCATTGAAGCGAAAGCCGATGACCGTCCCTTCGTCTGCCGATGCGCTGCCGGGGCGCACACAAGCACTCCCCACGGCAGAAAATCATTTCGTCAACGGTGTTCCCCTCAAAGGGCCCTATCCGGAAGGATTCGAGAAGGCGATGTTCGGTCTCGGCTGCTTCTGGGGCGCCGAGAGGAAATTCTGGAGCCTCCCCGGCGTCCATGTTACGGCGGTGGGCTATGCTGGCGGTCCGACCCCGAACCCAACCTACGAAGAGGTCTGCTCCGGCCTCACCGGTCACAACGAGGCCGTGCTTGTCGTGTTCGATCCCAAGCGGGTCAGCTACGACGAGTTGCTGAAGACATTCTTCGAGAGCCACGATCCGACCCAAGGCATGCGGCAAGGCAACGATCTCGGCACGCAATATCGCTCGGGCATTTACGTGTTCTCCGACGCACAGCGCGAAGCAGCCGAACGCGCTAAGACCATGTACGACGCGGCGCTGAAGGCGAAAGGGCTCGGGGCCATCACTACGGAGATTCTGCCGGCGCCCGAGTTCTATTTCGCCGAGGCCTATCACCAGCAATATCTCGCCAAGAATCCGCAAGGCTATTGCGGACTGGGTGGCACTGGCGTCTCGTGCCCAATTGGAACCGGTGTGATCGCCTAGAGCATCATCCCGAAAAGTTGCAGACTTTTCGGACAAGATGATGCGTCAAAGAAGATTAGGCGAGATCGATGGCGTAGCGCTTGAGATCGGCAAGCTCCACGATCTCAAGCGTCGCCTCATGCGTCGACTTCAGGATGACGCGCGGCGCTTTTCCCGCTTCGAAGGCTTCGCGCCAGCGCATCGCGCAAAGGCACCAGCGGTCGCCGGGCGTAAGTCCGGGAAAGCCGAAATCCGGAAGCGGCGTCGAGAGATCGTTGCCGCGCGCTTTCGAGTAGGCGAGGAACTCCGCCGTCACCTCGACGCACACCGTGTGCAGTCCGCGGTCCTCAGGCCCGGTGTGGCAACAGCCGGTGCGATAGAATCCGGTCAGCGGACGTTCCGAGCAACTTTCCAGCGGCTCGCCAAAAACGTTTCGCTGCTTTTCTACCGTTCGCTCTTGCATCAATGCGGCTTTCGGTCGGGCAACGGCACGACGCCTGGCGCGACGCCGCCCTTGTTGCCCTTCAGGGCTGCGATCTGCTCGGGTGTAAGCGTCGGCACGGGCGGACCCGCCTCCTTGCTGGCCGCGGCCTTCAACAGCACGGGCACTGGCGACCCGTCCGTGATGGGAACATTGCCGCCCGAGGTCAGCACCGTCTTGCACTCAGCCGGTAGGTCGCCCATCAGCAGCGGCTTCTTTCCCGACCACGGCTTGGCATTCGGGTCCGGCGGTTTAGTCTGAGCAATCGCCGCCACGCGCAACATCTTGTACCAATTGTCCAGCTCCTTGCCGCAGCCGTCGTCGCCTGCGACCGATTTCTGATTCTCGCAGCCTTCGGCCCCGGGCGGGCAGGAGAGCCGCACATGGAAATGGTAGTGGTGATTCCACCACGGCCTGACCTTGCCGAGCCATGCCCGATCCTTGCCCGCGTCTTCGCAGAGCTTCTTCTTGATGGCGGGGTGGACGAAGATGCGATCGACCTGCGGATAGGATGCGGCCCGCTTGATCAGCTTCAGATGCAGCGGCGTCCACACTGCCGGGTCGACCGTGAAGGGATCCTTCAACATCGAGGCCGCGGTCATGTCCTCGCGCTCTTGTGGGCTGAGAATGCGGTCCGGCATCGGCGTTAGCCAGATGTCGACGTCGAGGCCGACCTGATGGCTGGTATGGCCGGTGATCATTGGACCGCCACGGGGCTGCGACATATCACCGACAAGGAGTCCCGGCCACCCGTCCAGGGCGCGCGCGTCGCTCGCCAAGCGCTCGAGAAAATCGAGCAAGCGCGGATTACCCCAATTGCGGTTTCGCGACAGCCGCATCACTTGCCAATCGGGACCGTTGATCGGAAGCGAGACGCCCCCCGACAGACAGCCTTTGGCATAAGAGCCGATAGAGCGCGCTGCGAGCGGCGCCGGCGTCGCCACCGCGCCGAACAATTCCTTCGCCGGCGGCCCCTTGGGCACAGCTTTTTTGGCCACGGGCTTGCCCTTAACCGCGGCGCCGGCTGCGGTCCCGACCTTGGCGGGATCCTTCTTCGCGGCAATTTCCTCCGCGGCGACCCCGGTACAAGCAAGCAATACGAGCAGGCCGGCGATGAGCCTTCGCATCGATATCCCCTTCGACGCCGTCGCGGCGTCCGACCCTATCACAAATAAAGGCGCCAATTGGAGCCCTTCGTTCAGCTGGTATTCACTGGGAGGGCGTTACGGTACTCTCGCATTCGAGATCGAGGGAGTTTCACCAACATGACCCGCACCCTTCCGCTTGTGGCTTTGCTGACCGCCTTCACCGGCCTGATTTTCGCCGGACCGGCCGCCGCGCAACCCGGCGTCGTCGCCAGGGTCAGCCTCTCCACCCAGCGGATGGAGGTCTATGTTGATGGCCAGCCCCGCTATAATTGGCCCGTCTCCACTGCGCG